>NZ_JBEZEH010000135.1:0-19605 GCF_040648775.1 Micromonospora sp. NPDC049089 | reverse complement strand
GGGTTCCGCCCCCGCCGGGTCCGCTGACCGGACGGCGGTCAACTCTGTCCTCCACGAAACCCCCCGGCCCGCGGGGGGCCGCCGAGCGACGGGGGTACGCCCCACCGGGATCGGTGGGACGTACCCCCTGATGACGACCGGACGATCAGGCCTTCGGCGCGAGGCTGAAGTCGATGATCTGCTCGGGGGTGATGTTCTGCTTCAGCGCGCCAGCGCCCTGCAGGATGGCGATGCTCTTGGCGACCCGACCGCTGTCCAGGGTGCCGATCGCGGTGCCGGTGTTGCCGGAACGGACGTACGCGGCCATCAGCTCCAGCTCGGCGGCGGCGGAGACCGGGTTGGTGGCGTCGACGTTCTTCTTCAGGATGTCGGCGGCCTCCTTGGAGTTCGCCAGGCTGTACTCCAGGCCCTTGAGCAGCGCCGCGGTGAACTTCTTCACCATCTCGGGCTTCTCCTTGGCGATCTTCGAGGAGGTGATCAGCACGTTGCCGTAGAGGTCCTGCATCACGTTGCTGTACGGCAGCATGACGGCCTTCTTCTTGGCCACCGCCTCGATGGTCGGCTGACCGACGACGAACTGACCGATGCCGTCGACCGAGCCCGCGGCCAGCGTGCCGATCAGGTTCTGCGCCTCACCGTTGACCCAGGTCACCTTGGTCGCGTCCACACCGGCGAGCCGGGCGTACGTCGGGAACAGGTTGCGGACGACGGAGCCGGGGGTGTCGGCGAGCTTCTTGCCCTCCAGGTCCTTCGGCGAGCTGATGTTCTTGCCCTCGACGGTGGCGATGCCCGCCATGGTGCGCTGCTGGATCGCGGCCACCGCGGTGAAGTCCTTCGCCTGGCCGTTGCCGAGCTGGAGCAGGCCACCGGTGAGGTCGATCGGGCCGAAGTCGGCCTGGCCGCCGACGACGGTCTGGATCACACCACCGGTGCCCTGACCGGCCTTGATCTCGACGTCGAAACCGGCGTCCTTGAAGAAGCCCTTGTCCTTCGCCACCCAGGCGTAGGAGTCACGGCCGAAGTTACCGAACGAGGTGAGGTAGGTCACCTTCGTCAGCGTCGTCCCGTCGCCGCCCTTGGCATCGTCGGCCGAATCCGACCCGCTGCTGCAGGCAGAGACAAGGGCGAGGGCGGTGGCCAGCGCGGCCGTAGCGACCGTACGGGTCAGCCTTCTCATCAGTGCACCATGTCCTTTCCGACCGGGGCCGCAGGCCACCGGAGGGGGTTGTCGTGACGGGCCGGCGGGAGGGGTGGAAGCCGGACGCCGCCGTCGTGGGGGGACTCTTCGCGGGCACAGCGTACGAGAAACCCACAGTTGCGACGCCAGGCGTATCGGGTTGCGGAACGGAAACAACCTGACGACCACCCCAGTCGGTGCGATACCTCGACAGGGCGGCTAGCCTTTGTCGGATTCCTGACCGACCACTCAGCGGAGGTACGCCGGAGATGATCCGACTGACCGGGGTGTCCCGTACCTTCGAGGGCCGATCCGGCCGGGTGGAGGCGCTGCGCGGTATCAACCTCGACGTCGCCGAGGGCGAGTTCGTCGCCGTACTCGGCCGCTCCGGCTGCGGCAAGTCCACACTGCTGCGGCTGATCGCCGGGCTGCTCCCGCTGAGCGCCGGTGAGATCACCGTCGCCGGTACGCCGATCGCCCGCCCCCGCCAGGACATCGCCATGCTGTTCCAGAAGCCGGCGCTGCTGCCCTGGCGCACCGTGCTGGACAACGTCCTGCTGCCTGTGGAGATCTTCGGCTGGAGCCGCGCCAAGCACCGGGAGCGGGCCCGGCAACTGCTCGACGTGGCCGGGTTGGCCGGCTTCGAGAAGCGGCTGCCGCACGAACTCTCCGGCGGAATGCAGCAGCGGGTGTCGCTGTGCCGGTCGTTGATCGGTGAGCCCCGGGTGATGCTGATGGACGAGCCGTTCTCCGCACTGGACGCGCTCACCCGCGAGGAACTCTCCGGCGAACTCCAGCGGGTGCACATGGAGAACAAGCCGACCATCGTCTTCGTCACCCACTCGATCGACGAGGCGGTGCTGCTCGCCGACCGGGTGGTCGTGCTGAGCCCGCGCCCCGGCCGGATCCGCAAGGTCGTCGACGTGAACATCCCCCGGCCCCGCACCCTGGGCCGCAACGCCCACCTGGCCGACGTCGCCCAGGTCAGCGCCGACCTGCACGAACTGCTGATGGAACGCGAACAGCCGGCCACCGCCGGCGCGGAAGGACACTGACGATGCGGGTGTCGGTCTTCACCGAGCCGAACCGTGGCGCCAGCTACGACACCCAGCTCCGGTTCGCCCGGCTGGTCGAGGCCTGCGGCTACGAAGGTTTCCTCCGCGCCGACCACTACCAGTCGATGGGCGCCGACCCGGGTTTGCCCGGCCCCACCGACGCCTGGCTGACCCTCGCCGCGCTGGCCCGGGAAACCGAGCGGATCCGACTCGGCACCCTGGTGACGTCGGCCACGTTCCGCCTGCCCGGCCCCCTCGCGGTGATGGTCGCGCAGGTCGACCAGATGAGCGGTGGCCGGGTCGACCTCGGCATCGGCGCCGGCTGGTACGAGCGCGAGCACACCTCGTACGGCATCCCGTTCCCGGCGGTCGGCGAGCGTTTCGACCGGCTCGCCGAGCAGCTTGAGGTGATCACCGGGCTGTGGAAAACGCCACCCGGCGAGACCTACAGCTTCACCGGCGACCACTACCGGCTGGTGGACGCTCCCGCCCTGCCCAAGCCGGTGCAGGTGCCCGGCCCGCCGATCATCGTGGGCGGGCGCGGCCCCAAGCGCACACCCGAACTGGCTGCCCGGTACGCCGACGAGTTCAACATGCCGTTCAAGTCCGTGGCCGCCACCGCCGAGGCGTACGACCGGGTGCGCGAGACGTGTGAGCGCACCGGACGGACGGAGTCCGGGCGCGCCCCGTTGGTGCTGTCCGCCGGGATCGTCGTCGCCATCGGCCGGACCGACGCGGAGGCCCAGCGTCGGGCCGCCCCTCTGCACGAGAAGAGCGCTCTGCCACCGGAGGACCCGGTGGTCGGCTCCCCCGCGCAGCTCGCGCAGCGGCTCGGCGAGTTCGCCGCGATCGGTACCACCCGGGTCCACCTGCGCCTGATCGACTTTGACGATCTCGACCACCTTGAGCTGATCGCCGCCGAGGTGCTGCCCCAACTGGACGGAGCACGATGACCGACGTGATCGACGGAACCGAACTCGGACCGGTGGGCCAGGAGATCGTGTACGAGAACGACCGGGTCCGGGTCTGGCACATCCGCCTCGAGCCGGGCGAGCGGCAACCGCTGCACCGGCACGACCACCCCTACCTGGTGGTGGCGATCGAGGGCGCCAAGAACGTCGTACAGACCATCGACGGCACCCTGATCGACGCTGACGAGCCCACCGGTGGAGTCGTCTACCGGGACCCGGGCGCGGTGCACATGCTGACCAATGTCGGGGATACGACTTACCTGGCTCGGCTGGTCGAACTCAAGTAGACCCGCCGATGGCCACCGGCGTGCCGCGCGGCGCGCCGTTGGCTATCGGGTGTACCGGGTGCGTAACGTGCCGGACATGGCCTTTCGGACCTGGGGCAGACTGCTGCTCACGGCGCTCGGGGTGAGCGTGCTGGCCGGAGCCGGCCAGCTCGGCGTCGCGTACGGTTTCGGCATCGTCCGCCTGACCGGCGCATTCACCGGTACGACTGTCAACCAGTGGCCGGCCCAGCTGGTCTGGGTGGGCTGGTTCGCCGCCAACGCAGCCGTCGCCGGCGCCGTCCTGACCGGACGCCTCGCTCGCCGTGACGCTCCGGCGGCCAGCACCGGCCGGCAGTTGGCGGTCGGTGGCGCGGCAGCGCTCGGTGCCACAGTCATCGCTCCGCTCTGCATGCAGCCCGCCCGCGCTGCGGAGCTGATCTCCGTTGACCCGGTCTGGGCGGTGGGCATCTGCGCCATGGTCGGTGCGGTGATCGGGGCGGGCGCGGCGATCGCCGTCCTGTTCCGGCCCGAGCTGGGGTGGAACATGGCGGCCGTGGCCGGCACGGTCTGGCTGCTGGCGCTGATCTCCGTCCTACCGTCGCTCGGCACGGCCGGCCCGCTGCCGACCGTTCGGCTCGGCGTACTGGAGCCGAGTTGGCTCGCCGACGCCGCCGCACAGCGGCTGGCGATGCTCCTGCTGCCCATCGTGGCGCTGCTGGCCGGTGCGGCGACCGCCGGGCTGGCTCGCTCGCGGGGTCAGGCTCCACTGGTCAGCGGAGCCACCGGGGTGGCCGGTCCGGTGCTGGTGGCGTTCGCCTACCTGACCGCCGGTCCGGGCGACGCTGTGGACCGCTACCAGACCGCCCCCTACTACGGCTCGTTGATCGCGATCCTCGCCGGAGCGCTCGGCGCGGCCGCCGCCGCGCTGCTGCGCTGGCCGATGGGCACCCGTACCACCGATCCGCAGGCGATCGAGCCCACCGCCATCCTGCGCCCGCTGTCCACCGGCCCGGCGCTGACCAGCGCGTCGAACGACACTGACAGCGCGGCGAACGGCGGAGACAGCGCGCCGAACGACACGGACAGCGCCGGGGGCACCGACACGGAGCTGGCCACCCGCACGAAGCCCGCCGGCGTCGTTGCGGGTCCGTGGGCGGCGGGCGATCCCGATGCCGTACGCACCGTCCCGGCCCACTGGGACTGGCCGGCGACCACAGCGAGCGGACAGCACGGTCCGGCTCCCGCCACTGCTACTCCCGCCGCCACTGCTACTCCCGCCGCCACTGCTACTCCCGCCGCACCGGCTCAGCCCGCGGCCTGGCTGACCGCGCCGACCGGTGAGTTCACCGCCGCTGGGCAGACGCCCCCGCGTCAGGATGATGTCCTGGCCACTACCGAGCCCTCGGCCGGCGCGGACGTCAGCATCGTCACCGACGCCACCGCGACCGGCCCGACGGCCGGACGCGCCGACGCCGCGACCCCGGCGGGCGGCCGGGCTGTCGACGAGCCGACCAGCAGCACAGCGACGGACCCGAGCGGCAGCACAGCGACGGACCCGAGCGGCAGCACGGCGACCAGTGGCAGGCCGACCGGTGGGCGCACCACCCGCAAGTCCGCCGACACGTCGAGCGCCACGGGCGCACCTGGTTCCAGCCCGACCAGCGCGGGCAGCGGCACCGAGGCGACCAGCACGGCATCGCCGGGCACTGAGGCTTCCGGTCCCGACGCCACGGCATCGACGGGCACGGGGCCAACCCCGAGCACCGCTGGCACGCTCGACCACGGCACGCCCGAGGCGCCGCCGACGATCAAGCCGCGACGCAGCCGCAAGTCGAAAGCCAACCCGGACGCCACCGCCTCCGACGTGGCCGACGACACGTCCTCTGCCGGTTCGGCAACACCCAGCGAGACGACCGCCGACGCGACGACCACAAGCGAGACGACCACCGACGCGACGACCACCGGCCGCGCCACGAAGGGCACCCGGCCGGGCAGGTCCGCCGACAGCACCGCCACCGACACTCCGGCGCCCAGCCAGGAAAGCCTGGGTGAGCTGTCGAGTTCGACCTCCGAGGTCGCCTCGGCTGCTGCCTCCGGCACGGCAGCAGCCCGGACCACCGCCACCGGCGCGAAGCGAGCACCTGCCACCTCCGCCACCGGCTCGAAGCGAGCACCGGCCGCGTCGACGACCGCCGAAACCGGCGCGACGCAGGTGCCGGCCAACCCGAAGTCCCCCAGCACGCCGACCGACGCCACACAGACCCCGACCACCGGGACCGGGGCGACACCAGCACCGACCACCACTGCCGGCCAGGTTGGCGCGAAAGCCACACCGCGCGTCCCGAAAGCCGGCACGGACAGCAAGGCAGCAGCGGCCGACGCGACCAGCGATTCCGCGATCGCCGGGGCTCGTGGCACCGACAGCGCGCGGTCCGCCGCCGAGGACGTTCCGGCCGCCGGATTGTTCGCGGCCACCGCCGCCAACGACCCGGACACGGACCGGTGGACGCCCGCGCCGTCGGCCTGGCCGGTCACCTCGACGTGGACGGTGCCACCGCAGGCCCCCGAACCGGGGGCAACGGCATCGGAGGGGTCGAGCAGTCCTGAGGCGCCGACCGGGCCGAGGCCCCGGCATCGGGCACCGTTGCCGGACCTGAGCCGGGCCGGCACCTGGAACGCGTTCGACACCTCTCGGCGCCGCGGGTCCGCGGGATCGCAGGACAGCTCGACGGCACGGACAGCGCCAACCGAAGCCGGCGAGAGCGCTCCGGCCGAACACCCGGGCCGGCCGGAGGGCGCGCCCACCAGTGCCGGCACCGGCACCGGCGATCTGACGCCTACCGACACCACGTCGGCAGAACCGACGCAACCGAAGGTGGCAGAGCAGCCCTCCCGGCGAGGGCGGCTCGGTGGGCTGTTCCGCCGCAACCGCTCCCGCGCCGACGAGGAGAGCCCGAAGACGTCGGATGACGCGGAGCCGCTGGCGTCCCAGGACGAGGAATTCGTCGACTGGGTCGCCGGTCTGAGCAAGCCGGTGTCGGACAACGAGCCCGAGCAGGAGAACAGCCGCCGGTCGTTGCGCTCCACCGGTCGACACCACCGCGACTGACTCCACCACGCAGACGCACCGACCGGTCGTCTGACCGACCCCGCGACATCCCACGCGCCGGGCCGCGCAGGCCGACACCGGCCACGCGGGCCGTCCCTGCGTCGCCTCGCAACACAGGGACGGCCTACGCCCGCAGGGAGGTCAGGCGAGCGGCAGGTAGACCCGGCTCCCGCCGGAGACGAACTCCTCCGACTTGTCCTTCATGCCGCGCGCCGCGTACTCCTTGAGCTCTTGGGTGATCTTCATGGAGCAGAACTTCGGGCCACACATCGAGCAGAAGTGTGCGGTCTTCGCCGGCTCCGCCGGCAGGGTCGCGTCGTGGTACGAGCGCGCGGTCTCCGGATCCAGCGAGAGGTTGAACTGATCCTCCCAGCGGAACTCGAACCGCGCCTTCGACAGGGCGTCGTCCCAGGCCTGCGCGCCCGGGTGCCCCTTGGCCAGGTCCGCCGCGTGTGCCGCGATCTTGTACGCGATCACGCCCGCCTTCACGTCGTCGCGGTCCGGCAGGCCGAGGTGCTCCTTCGGCGTGACGTAGCAGAGCATCGCGGTGCCGAACATGCCGATCATCGCGGCGCCGATCGCCGAGGTGATGTGGTCGTACGCGGGCGCGATGTCGGTGGTCAGCGGGCCGAGCGTGTAGAAGGGCGCCTCGTGGCACCACTCCTGCTGAAGGTCCACGTTCTCCTTGATCTTGTGCATCGGTACGTGACCGGGGCCCTCGATCATCACCTGGACGTCGTACGCCCAGGCGATCTTCGTCAGCTCACCGAGGGTCCGCAGCTCGGCGAACTGCGCCTCGTCGTTGGCGTCGGCGATCGACCCGGGGCGCAGCCCGTCGCCGAGGGAGAACGTCACGTCGTAACGCGCGAGCAGCGCGCACAGCTCCTCGAAGTTGGTGTAGAGGAAGTTCTCCTCGTGGTGCGCCAGGCACCACGCTGCCATGATCGAACCGCCTCGGGACACGATCCCGGTCACCCGGTCCACGGCCAGCGGCACGTACGGCAGGAGCACCCCGGCGTGCACAGTCATGTAGTCCACGCCCTGCTCGGCCTGTTCGATCACGGTCTCCCGGAACACCTCCCAGCTCAACTTCACCGGGTCGCCGCCGACCTTCTCCAACGCCTGGTAGATCGGCACCGTCCCGATCGGCACCGGCGAGTTCCGTACGATCGCCTCCCGGGTCTCGTGGATCCGCTTACCCGTGGACAGGTCCATCACGGTGTCCGCGCCCCAGCGGGTGGCCCAGGTCAGTTTCTCCACCTCCTCCGCGACCGACGAACTGACCGCCGAGGTGCCGATGTTGGCGTTCACCTTGACCAGGAACGCCTTACCGATGATCGCCGGTTCGCACTCCGGGTGGTTGACGTTGAGCGGGAGCACCGCCCGACCGGCGGCGATCTCGGCCCGCACGAGTTCCGGTTCGACGTTCTCCCGGATCGCCACGAACTCCATCTCCGGCGTCACCACACCGGCCCGCGCGTACGCCAACTGGGTGGGCCGGCGATTGCCCACCCCGGCCAGCGGGGTACCCGCACCCCGTACGGGCGCCACGTCACCCCGCTCGGCGATCCACGGGCCCCGCAGTGCGGGCAGCCCCACCTCCGGGTCCGACCCCGGGCCGGACGTGTCGTAGAGCCGCACCGGCGGCAGGTCACCGGTCAGCCCCACCTCCGCGAACGGCACCCGGACATCCGGCCGTGAACCCTCGACGTACACCTTGCCTCGTGCGTGCATGACAGCCTCCCTGGTGATCAGGCGGACCAGCCGAAGTGGTTCAGCGGTCCGCGCCCCGCGCCCAGCTCCCAGCCCCGCGCGCCGGTCAGCGCACGGAGCACGTACTCCTTGGCGGCCCTCACGGCGTCCGGCACCGGGTCGCCGAGACCGAGCCGCACCGCGATCGCCGCCGAGAACGAGCACCCGGTGCCGTGGGTGTGCCGGGTGGCCACCCGGGGTGCGCGCAACACGGTGGTGACGCCGCGGCCGTGCAGCACGTCGACCGCCTCGCCCCCGTCCAGGTCACCGCCGGTGACCACCACGTACTCCGGGCCGCCGGCCACCAGGGCCTCGGCGGCCACGACCATCGCGGCCACGTCGTCCACGGGGCGTCCGGTGATCGCCGCGGCCTCCGCGCAGTTCGGGGTCGCCACGGTGGCGTACGGCAGCAGCCGCTCCACCGCACCCACCACGCCGAGCCGGTGACCGCTCGTGGCGACGAGCACCGGGTCGACGACGAGGTGGGGCAGCCGGTTGTCCCGGGCGGCCTCGGCCACCACGTCGGCGATCGCCGGGGTGCCGAGCATCCCCGTCTTCACGGCGCAGACGGTGAAATCGGTGAGCACGCTGTCCAACTGCTCGGTGACGGTGCGCGGGGGCAGCGGCAGCACCGCGTCGACACCCCGGGTGTTCTGCGCGGTGACCGCCGTGAGGACGCTGGTGCCGTAGGCGCCCAGCGCCGCGAAGACCTTGAGGTCGGCCTGGATGCCGGCGCCGCCGCCGGAGTCCGAGCCGGCGATGGTCAGTAGTGTTGGCGGGGTCATTTGCCCTCTTTGGTTGCGGTTTGGGGCTGCGGCCGACAGTGCCCACTCCGGGCGGTCAGGCTTGATCCCTGCGTGGGCACTGTCGGCCGCAGCCCCGACGTAGGGACCTGGGTGACCCCGCGCCGGGTTTGGGTCAGCTCAGGGGTGACCGCCTCTTGAAAAGCGCTGGTCAGGGTGGCGGCTGTTTCGGTGGGGTTCCCTGCTCGCATGAGTGCGCCCAGGACTGCTACTCCGGTTGCTCCTGAATGGACGCAGGCGGTCACCTGTTCTGGGGTTTCGACTCCGCCGAGGGCAAGCAGGGGCACCGGGCTGGCGCGGACCAGGCTGCCCAGCCCTACAACACCCAGGGGTGGGCCATAGCCCGGCTTTGTCTTCGTCGGCCAGACCGGGGAGATGGTGGCGTAGTGCTCGGTGGTCAGGCGGTCCAGCTCGGCTCGGTTGTGGCAAGAACGGCCGAGCAGGTTGTGGGTTGGCGGCGGGTACGGGCCGGCGGCGGGCAGGTGCACGGCGTCGCCGCCGAGCGGGTCGGGGCCGGCCACGATGAGGGTTCCGCCGACGTCGGCGAGGATCGCGCGCAGGTCGGCGGCGAGGGCGGCGCGTTCGGCGCGGGGCAGGTCCTTCTCCCGCAGCACCACCCAGCGCACTCCCCCGGCCACGGCTCCCGCCACGACCCGGTCGAGCCCTTCCCGCGCGACGCGCCGGTCGGTCAACAGGACAACCCCGGACGGCGGTGTCACAGCTCGGGTCTTCCCTCGTCGGGGGTGGAGGCGAGCGCGTGGAAGCGGCGCTCGATCCGGCCGGCCTGGGCCGCCAGCCGGCCCGCCTCGACGGCGTACCGCATGGCGGTGGCCATCACCACCGGGTCGGCCGCCCGGGTGACAGCGCTCGCCAGCAGCACCCCGTCACAGCCCAGCTCCATGGCCAGCGCCGCGTCGGACGCGGTGCCGATGCCGGCGTCGAGGATCACCGGCACGTCCACACCCTGCCGGATGAGTCGAATGTGGTGCGGGTTGCCGATGCCGAGCCCCGAGCCGATCGGGGAACCGGCCGGCATCACCGCGGCACAGCCCACGTCGGCGAGGCGGCGGGCGAGCACCGGGTCGTCGCTGGTGTACGGCAGCACTGTGAAACCGTCGGCGACCAACTCCTCGGCGGCGCGGAGCAGTTCCACCCCGTCGGGCAGGAGCGTCCGCTCGTCGCCGATCACCTCCAGCTTGACCCAGTCGGTGTCGAACGCGTCCCGGGCCAACCGGGCCACCTTCACGGCCTCGGTCGCGGTGTGGCAGCCGGCGGTGTTCGGCAGCAGGCGTACGCCGCACCGGTCCAGCAGCTCCAGCAGCCCACCCGTGGAGCCCGGTGCCGTGCCCACCCGGCGCAGCGCCACTGTGACCAGCTCGGTGCCGGACGCCCGGATCGCCTGCTCCAGGACGTACAGGTTCGCGGCACCGCCGGTGCCGAGGATCAGCCGTGAGGTGAAGGTCTCCCCACCCAGCTCGAACGGCACGCCGCTCACCCGCCCTGCGCCGCGGTGAGCACCTCGACCCGGTCACCGTCGCGCAGTGCCCGGGCCGGCCAGCCGGTCCGGGGCACCACCTCGCCGTTGACCGCGACCGCCACCCCACGTGGGTGCGCCACGATGTCGCGGACCAGGTCCGCCACTGACGCGCCCGCGGCGACGCTGCGCCCGGCCCCGTTCACTGTCAACTCCACAGGTCCCCCTCCACACTCGGTTCAGGTAGGCCCGACGCGGCCACCGTGGCACCGCCGAAGAAGCGGTCGGCCCGGAAGGGCGCGAGCAGCGGGTCGGGTACGCCGCCGAGCACCAGGTCGGCGATCAGGTCGGCGGTGATCGGGGTGAGCACGATGCCGTGCCGGTGGTGCCCGGTGGCGACCAGGACGTCCGGTCGGTCGGGCAGCGGCCCGAGGATCGGCGCGTTGTCCGGGGTGCCCGGGCGCAGCCCGGCGACCGCCTCGACCAGGTCGTACTCGGCCAGCTCGGGCAGCAGGTCGACCCCGGCGCGCAGCAGCCGTTGCACAGCACCGGCGGTGACAGTGGTGTCCGAGCGCTCCTCGACCGTCGCGCCGAGCACCACCTCACCGTCGGCGCGGGGCACCAGGTAGACGTGCTCGCCGTCGGCGTACCCCCGGATCACGTGCCGGAAGCCCGGCGCGACGCCGTCGGGCGCGCGGAGCCGGAGGATCTGACCTTTCACCGGCCGCACGGGCAGGCCGGTGAGCGCTGTGGCCCCGCAGCCGGCGGCGACAACGGTGACCGATGCGTCCACATCGGACAGCGCCTGGACCTGCTGCGGCACGAGCACCGCGCCGGCCCGCTGCGCGGCCGTGCGCAGCGCCGGCACCAGCAGCCGGGGGTCGACCTGATGGTCGGTGGGCGCGAGCGCGCCGCCGCGCACCCGTGGGGCGAGCGCCGGTTCGCTGTCGCGCAGCTCGCTGGGGCGCAGCGGCGTCACGGGCAGGCCCAACCCCTGCTGGTACGCCCACAGCCGGCGCGCCTCGGCGAGGTCGTCGCCGGTGAGCCCGACCATCAGGGTGCCCTCGGTCCGGTAGCCGATCTCGATCCCGGTCGCCTCGGTCAACTCGGCGGCGAACGCTGGCCAGCGGGCAGCGGATGCCAAAAGCAACCCGGTCAGCTGCCGCTCACCGAAGTACGCCTCGGCGACCGGAGAGAGCATGCCGGCGGCCACCGCCGACGCCCCCGAGCCGGGTGCCGGATCGTGCACCACCACCCGCAGCCCGCGAGCGGCGCAACGCCAGGCGATGGCCAGCCCGATCGGCCCCGCCCCCACCACTGCCACGTCCGGCCGGACCCGGTCGCTCGACAGCGGTGACGGGGACCGGCCGGTCAGCACGTCAGAGCCTCGATCAGCTCGGCGGTTGCCCGTGCCGGATCGGCGGCGGAGGAGACGGCGCCGACCACCGCCACCCCGTACGCCCCGGCGGCCCGCAGCGCCGGCACCCGGGCCGCGGTCACTCCGCCGATCGCGATGACCGGAACGTCGACGGCGTCGACGACGGCGCGTACTCCGGCGGGCCCGATGGGGTCCGGCAGGCCGGTCTTGGTGCTGGTGGTGTGACACGGACCGACGCCCAGGTAACTGGCGCCCGCCGCGACGGCCTCGGCCGCCGGGCCCGGCGCGCGAGCGGTGGCGCCCAGCACACCGGTGGGGCCGAGCACCCGGCGGGCGGCGGCGACCGGCAGGTCGTCGGCGCCGACGTGCCCACCTGCCGCGCCGAGCGCCAGCGCCACGTGCAACCGGTCGTTGACCAGGCAGGTCGCCCGGTACGGCGCGCAGAGCGCCAACACCCGCCCGGTCAGGTCGTACGCCTCGCGGTCGGTGGCGGAATCCTCGACCCGGACCTGCACCACCAGGTCGGCGCGGGCCACGGTGAGGGCGGCGCGGACCACGGCGAGTGGGTCGCGACCGGGTCGGGTGTCGGTGATGAGATGCAATCGCCCCAGGGACGGCACGGCAACGCTCCTCCCTGCGCCGGCATTATCCGGATCAGGTTCGACGGTCGGGGGCTGTCAGCCCCCCTCTCAGCCCGGTACACCGGGCTCCCGTGGGTTACTTGCGTGTCACCGTACGACAGATCCGCCGGCCTGCCAAGGCGCGGGGTGGGCGGTGGCCGGCCGGGCCGGCGCGTCAAAACGAGCTAGATCCAATGGGGCACTTCATACGGTCCTGTTCGGAATGTCGCCCCCCGTTGCAGAACCGTTACCCGTCCGCATCTTGCCCGACATCGAGCCAGCCGAATTAATTTGTTCAGCGATTCGACAAAATGTCGGTGGGGGCACCTTGGCACGGTGTGACCACCGGCTCCATCAGGGACGGCCTTCGGCGAGCCGACTCCCGCGAGCTCTGTCACTACGACACAGGAGGCGGCGTGTCCCGTTCTCGTCGTGCCCGCGTACCAATCACCGCAACCCTGATCTCCCTGGCCATGGCCTCGACCACCCTGTTCGGCGCACCCGCGCAGGCGGCCGCCCAGGTTCCCCCTCGGGATGCGAAAGCCGCAGCCCCGGTCAGCCAGGTGGCGCCGAAGGCGCCAAAGGCAGCGGCCGATCCCTTCTCCGTCCTGATCTTCTCCAAGACCGCCGGCTTCCGGCACGACTCGATCCCCACCGGCATCGCCGCCATCCAGCAGCTCGGCGCCGCCAACGGATTCACAGTGGACAACTCCGAGGACGGCGCAGCATTCAACGACGCCAACCTGGCGAAGTACAAGGCGGTGATCTGGCTCTCCACCACCGGTGACGTGCTCAACGCCGACCAGCAGGCGGCGTTCGAGCGCTACGTGAAGGCCGGCGGCGGCTACGTCGGCATCCACGCCGCGTCGGACACCGAGTACAGCTGGGCCTGGTACGGCGACCTGGTCGGCGCGTACTTCGCCAACCACCCGCAGAACCAGACGGCCACCGTCAAGGTGGAGGACCACGCCCACCCGTCCACGGCCGGGTTGCCGGACCGGTGGTCCCGGTTCGACGAGTGGTACAACTACCAGAGCAACCCCCGGCCGGACGTGCACGTGCTGGCCAGCCTGGACGAGAAGAGCTACACCCCCGGCGCCGGCGCGATGGGTGCGGACCACCCGGTCGCCTGGTGTCAGGACTACGACGGTGGCCGCTCCTGGTACACCGGTTTGGGCCACACCCGGGAGTCGTACGCCGAGCCCGAGTTCCTGTCCCACCTGCTCGGCGGCATCCGCACCGCGGCCGGCGTCGAGAACGCCGACTGTGGCGCCTCGAAGACCTCGAACTTCGAGAAGGTCACGCTGGACAGCAACACCAGCAACCCGATGGAGCTGGACATCGCCCCCGACGGGCGGGTCTTCTACATCGAGCGTGACGGTCGCGTGCAGATCGTGAAGCCGGACACCGGCAACACCGTCACCGCCGTCGACCTGGACGTCTTCACCGGCAACGAGGACGGCCTCATCGGCATCCGGCTCGACCCGGACTTCGCCACGAACAACTGGGTGTACCTGTACTACGCCCCGAACGACGGGGTCACCCGCAACCTGCTGTCCCGCTTCACGGTCACCGGCGACACCATCAGCCTGGCCAGCGAGAAGCAGGTGCTCCGGGTCGACACCCAGCGCAACACCTGCTGCCACGCCGGCGGCAGCATGACGTTCGACGGCGACGGCAACCTCTACCTGGCCACCGGTGACAACACCAACCCGTTCGAGTCGAACTCGTACTCGCCGCTCGACGAGCGGGCGGGCCGCCAGGACTACGACGCGCAGCGCACCTCCGCGAACACCAACGACCTGCGCGGCAAGGTGATCCGGATCCACCCGGAGGACGACGGCACCTACACGGTTCCGGCCGGCAACCTCTTCGCGGCTGGCACCGAGAAGACCCGTCCCGAGATCTACGCGATGGGCTTCCGCAACCCGTTCCGGATCGGCACCGACCCGAAGACCAACACGCTGTACGTCGGCGACTACGGGCCGGACGCCAACACCGACAACCCGAACCGTGGCCCCCGCGGTCTGGTCGAGTGGAACATCGTCACCCCGGGCAACTACGGCTGGCCGTACTGCACGGGCACGAACGAGGCGTACAACGACTACACGTTCCCGTCCGGTCCGAGTGGCCCGAAGTTCGACTGTGCCGCACCGGTCAACAACTCGCCGAACAACACCGGCCTGACCAACCTCCCGCCGGTGGTCCCGGCGACCGTCGACTACGGGTACGCCGGTGACGCGCGTTACCCGGAGATCGGCGGCGGCGGCGCCCCGATGGGTGGCCCGGTCTACCGTTACGACGCCGACCTGAACTCGAACCGCAAGTGGCCGGCGTACTACGACGGCAAGGCTCTGCTCGGTGAGTGGAACCAGAACAAGATGTACACCATGCAGGTGACCCCCGACGGCAAGTCGTTGGTGGACATCAACCAGCTGCTCACCGGCATGAGCATGATCCGGCCGATGGACTTCGAGTTCGGCCCGGACGGCGCGCTGTACCTGATCGAGTGGGGCAGCGGCTTCGGTGGCAACAACGACAACTCCGGCGTCTACCGGATCGACTACACCGCCGGTGACCGTGCGCCCATCGCGGCGGCGTCCGCCAACCCGACCTCGGGTCCGGCGCCGTTGGCCGTCACGTTCTCCAGCGCCGGCTCCCGGGACCCGGACGGTGGCACGCTCACCTACGCCTGGACGTTCGGCGACGGGCAGACCTCGACCGAGGCCAACCCGACCCACACGTACGCCACGGCGGGCAACTACACCGCCCAGCTCACCGTCACCAACCCCAAGGGTCGGACCGCGGTAGCGAACGTGCCGGTGACGGTCGGCAACACCGCGCCGACGGTCACCATCGAGTTCCCGCCGGACGGCGGGTTCTTCAACTGGGGTGACCAGGTCCGGTACACCATCAAGGTGACCGACCCCGAGGACGGGGAGATCGACTGCGCCCGGGTCGGGCTGCAGGTGCTGCTCGGTCACGACGAGCACGCCCACCCGCTGGAGCAGCACACCGGCTGCACCGGCACCGTCCAGACGTCGCTCGCCTCCGGGCACGGCGCCGAGGCGAACGTCTTCGCGGTCTTCGAGGCCACCTACACCGACGAGGGTGGTGCCGGTGGCTCCGGTGCCCTGACCGGCCGGCAGATCGAGGTCCTCCAGCCGAAGCAGAAGCAGGCCGAGTACTTCACCGCCACCGGGCGCGCCCCGGTGAGCACCGGTGGTGGAGACCCCGGCGTGCAGCGCGAGGCCGGCGCCGACACCGCCGGTGGCGGCCAGAGCATCGCCTTCATCGAGGACGGTGACTGGTGGTCGGTCGCCCCGGCGAACCTGACCAACATCACCGAGATCCGGTTCCGCGCCGCCTCCGCCGCCGCTGGCGGTCGGATCGAGGTGCGCGCCGGTGCTGTCGACGGACCGGTGGTCGCCACGGCCGTCGTACCGTCGACCGGGGCGTGGCAGACGTACACGGACGTGAGCGCGCCGGTCACCGGTGCCGCGAGCGGCTCGCTGTACTTCCTGGCGCGCGATCCGAACGGCGGAAGTGGTTCGCTGTTCAACGTCAACTGGATGGACTTCGTCGGCCGCGGTGTCACCGAGAACGGGCCGCCGGTGGTCAGCGCCACCGCCACCCCGGGCACCGGCACCGCACCGGTCACCGTCGCCTTCGACGGCACGGCCACCGACGCCGAGGGCGACACCCCGCTGACGTACGCCTGGGACTTCGGTGACGGAGGCACGGCGACCACCCTGGACGCCAGCCACACCTACACCACCGCGGGCACCTTCACGGCCACCCTCACGGTGACCGACAGCAAGGGCGCCAAGTCGTACGCCACGGTGCCGGTGCGGGTCGACGCTCCGGACACGTCCTGCTTCGGGGCGCGTTCGGACGACTTCAACGGCAACAGCCTCGACAAGGCCCGCTGGACCAGCGTGATCCGGGAGAACCAGCTCTACTCGCTCAGTGGCGGCGCGCTCCGGCTGCCCACTGGCGTTGGTGACCTCTACGGCGCTCGCAACGACGCCACGAACCTGGTGCTCCAGGCGGCCCCGACCGGCGCGTGGGAGATGACCACCAAGGTCACCCTGCCGGTGACGGCCAACTACCAGCAGGCAGGTCTGCTGGTGTACGGCGACGACGACAACTACGCCAAGGTGGACCTGCTGTACAACGGCAGCCGTCGGGTGGAGTTCATCCGGGAGACGGCGGCGACTCCTCGCAACGAGGCCGCCGACGCCACCAACGCACCTGCCGGTGACACCGTGTACCTGCGGATCACCAGCGACGGGACGAACCTGACCGCGTCCGCCTCGGGCGACGGTCAGACGTTCACCCCGGTGGGCCGTTCGGCCGCGCTCGCCGGCATCACCAACCCGCGGATCGGGGTCTTCGCGCTCAACGGTGGCACTGAGGCACCTGTTGTCGACGCGGCCTTCGACTCGTTCCAGGTGACGCCGGACGCCCCGGCCGGGCCGGTCGACCCGTCGGACGAGTTCACCGGCAGCACGCTCGACAAGTGCCGGTGGGACGCGATCCTTCGGGAGGACCCGAACGGTTACCGGGTCACCGATGGCTCGTTGCGCATCGACGTGCCCAACGGTGACATCTACGGCACCGACAACACCGGGCCGAAGAACTTCATCCTCCAGACCGCGCCGTCAGGCGACTGGACCCTGGAGACGAAGGTCGACGGCAGTCTGCTGAACGAGCAGTACCAGCAGGCCGGTCTGCTCGTGCAGGCGGACGACGACAACTACCTGAAGCTCGACTTCATCGCGGACAACCAGGCCGGCCAGGCGGTGACGCGGCGGATCGAGTTCCGCAGCGAGATCGCCGGGGCGGTCCAGAACCCGCAGCCCGAGGCGGGCAACCTGACCTCGGCGGTGTGGCACCTGCGGCTGGCCCGCACGGGCGACACGTTCACCGCGTCGTACTCGGCCGACGGCACGACCTGGACCGCGTTGGAGGCGCTGACCAACAGCGCGGTCGGGGCAACCCCGAAGGTCGGGCTGTTCACCCTCGGCGCCAACCAGACGGCGTCGAAGACCGCCTCGTTCGACTACTTCCGGCTCAGCACGGAGGTGGCCGACGAGACGGCACCGGTGACCACTGCGGCGGTTTCCGGCACCCCGACCGACGGGTGGTACACCGGGCCGGTGACGATCACGCTCACCGGTGCCGACGAGGCCGGCGGTAGCGGGCTCGGCAGCACGGAGTACCAGCTGGACGGGTCCACCACCTGGACGGCGTACACCGCTCCGGTGGCGGTCAGCGGGGACGGCGAGCACGAGCTCCGGTTCCGCTCGACGGACAAGGCCGGCAACGTGGAGGCGACCAAGACCGTCTCGGTCAAGATCGACGCCACCGCGCCGGTGACCTCGGCGACGTTCGCTCCGGCGAACGACGCCGGTTGGCACAACGGGACCATCCCGGTCGTGCTGGCCGCCACCGACGCCGGTTCCGGTGTCAAGACGGTGGAGTGGTCGCTCGACGGTGGCGCGTGGGCGCCGTACTCGACGCCGATCGAGGTGACCGGCGACGGGCAGCACGAGCTGCTGTTCCGCTCGGCGGACAAGGCGGGCAACGTCGAGACGCTGAAGTCGGCGGTGCTGCGCATCGACGGCACCAAGCCGACGCTGCTGGTGTCCGGGCTGGCCGACGGCCAGCTCTACGGCGACAGCCAGGACGTCCGGGTGGCCTGGCAGGCCGTTGACCCGAGCTCGGGCATCGCGAGCGTGGTCGGTCAGCTCGACGGCCAGGCGTACACCAGTGGCACCCTGCAGGCCATGTACGACCTGTCGCTCGGCCTGCACGAGCTGACCGTGACCGCGACCGACAAGGCGGGCAACAAGACCACCTCGACGGTCCGGTTCTTCGTCACCACCTCGTTCCGGGACATGCAGAGTCTGCTGGACCGGTTCAAGGCGACGGGGCGGCTCTCGACCAAGGCGCACAAGCAGCTGTCGAACAAGCTCGACGCTGTCCGTGCGTCCGAGGCGGCCGGCGACGACAAGGCGGCTGTCCGGCAGCTGACCGCGTTCCGGACGCTCGCCTCCGACACCGCGCTGGTGGGCGAGGCGGAGGTCCGGGACGTCCTGATCCGGGACGCCGACGCCATGATCGTTCGGCTCGGCGGCGCGGCCAGCAAGGCCGGGGTCAAGGCGAACGACGGTGACTCGGTCAAGGGCACCGGACGGCTTGGTGGCGACGCCACCCGGCTGGCACCCGGTCGCCAGCTCTGATCCGACGAGGCCCCTCCTCGGCGCTGGGCGTCGGGGAGGGGCCTCCCTCATCGGTAGGAAGGGAGATGTCCGTGACCGGTATCCGCAAGGCGTTGGCCGCCGTGTTCGTCGGGCTGGCCCTGACCCTGTCCGCCGCCGCCCCGGCGGCGCAGGCCGCGCAGGCCGCTCAGGCGGCGCAGGCGGCGCAGGCCGCTCAGGCGGCGCAGGCGGCGCAGGCCGACAAGCTCAAACTCACCGTGGCCGGCGACGGGGCTCAGGGCGTCACCATCCAGGCCACCTACGCCGATGGCCGCCGGCTGGAACAGGTGGTGCGGCTGGTCCTCACCGCCACCGGTCCGGACGGGCAGCGGGTCGGGCCGGTGCAGCTGGAACCGCAGCCCGAGGGGCAGGGTTTCTACAGCAGCGGCCCGGTGCTCTCCACCGGCACGTGGAAAGTGTCGGTGAACTCCCCCGCTCCCCTGGCGGGCAAGGCCACCGCCACGGTGCAGGCGAAGGCGGCACAGTCGCCGCCGGCACCCGCGCCGGTCGCGGTGACCACGCCGACGGATGACGCCGGCAGCGCCGCCTGGTGGCCGCTCGCGGCGGCCGGTCTCGTGCTCGTCGCCGTCGCGATGGGGGTGGCCATGCTGTTCGGCCGCCGACGCACCACCTGACCAAAGCAGTGCATGACAGGGCCGGGCCGCAACGAGCGGCCCGGCCCTGTGTCGTCTCGGCTTCCGTGAAGTCGGGGCTTCCGTGGAGTCGGGGGGTGC
>NZ_JBEZEH010000134.1:0-19612 GCF_040648775.1 Micromonospora sp. NPDC049089 | reverse complement strand
CGCCGGGCCGGGGGTCGTGTGTATATTGTTTCGTTTTGTTTTTTTTTATTCTTTTTATCAAACAGACATCACGCCCGCAAGTAGTGCTGCCCGGACCGGGACGAGAGATCGAACGAGCCCTGCCCCGCGCCCATGCTCTCCGCGATCTTGCACTTTCTGCCCCCGCAATTATGGGCAAACCATGCATACGGGCGACCGAAAGTGCAAGATCGCGGGGCGCGGGGCGCCGAGGGCGCGCGGGGGTGCAGCGCGGGGGTGCAGCCCGGGGGTGGGCGGGGTTGCGGTCAGGTTTTGATTAGTTCGGGGCGGGGGTGGAAGGTTCGGCGGTAGGTGGACGGGGCCACGCCGATGCGTTGGTGCAGTTGCTGGCGTAGGGCGGCGGTGGTGCCGAAACCGCAGCGGTGGGCGATCTGGTCGACGGTGAGGTCGGTCGTCTCCAGCAGCAGTCTCGCGTGGTTGGTGCGCTGGTGCAGCAGCCACTGCGCCGGGCTGAGGCCGGTCTCCGAACGGAAGCGCCGGGTGAAGGTGCGCACGCTCATTCGCGCCTGTTCGGCCAGGTCGCGCAGCGCGATCGGTTCGTGCAACCGCTGCCGCGCCCACTCCCGGGCTCCCGCCGTGCTGGTGTCGGTCGCCTTCGGCACCGGCTGCTCGATGTACTGCGCCTGACCGCCGTCGCGCCAGGGCGGCATCACGCAGCGGCGGGCCGCCCGGTTGGCCACCTCGCTGCCGTGGTCGAGGCGGATGACGTGCAGGCAGAGGTCGATGCCGGCGGCGACTCCGGCCGAGGTGAGCACCCGGTCGTCGCCGATGAAGAGCACGCCCGGGTCGAGGTCCACCCGGTCGTGCAGGCGGCGGAACTGCTCGGCGTACGCCCAGTGGGTGGTCGCCCGCCGCCCGTCGAGGAGCCCGGCGGCGGCGAGCACGAACGCTCCGGTGCAGATCGACATGATCCGGGCACCCCGCTCGTACGCCGCGCGCAGCGCCTCGGCCACCTCCGGCTCGACGTTGCCCGAGGTCAGCGCGGTGCCGTCGTGGATGCCGGGGACGATCACCGTGTCGGCGGTGTCGAGCAACTCCAGCCCGTGGTCGGGGAGCACCTGGAAGCCGGCGGTGCTGCGTACGGGCTGCCCGCCCGGGGTGCACACCCGGACGTCGTAGAAGGGTGTCCCGTCGGCGGCCCGGGCCGTGCCGAAGACCTGGGACGGGGTGCCGAGGTCCAGGCCGACCACCTGGTGCAGGGCGAGTACGGCGATCCGGTGCGGGCGATCGGTCATGACCCGATTATTGCGCATGATGGCTTTCCGGCCACTCGCCGAGGTGTGTGGACCAGCTCAGACTTGTCCGGTGACCAAGAACCGACGTCTGCATCCCGCGTGGCTGGTCGCCGCCGTCGCCTTCGTGGCGCTGGTCGGCGCGGCCGGCTTCCGCGCCACCCCGTCGGTGCTGCTGCACCCGCTGCACGAGGAGTTCGGCTGGCCGCTGGCCACGATCTCCGCGGCCGTCTCGGTCAACCTGCTGCTCTACGGGCTCACCGCGCCGTTCGCGGCCGCCCTGATGGACCGGTTCGGCATCCGCCGGGTGGTCTCGGTGGCGTTGCTGCTGGTCGCCGCGGGCAGCGGTCTGACGGTCTTCATGACCGCCAGTTGGCAGCTCCTGCTCTGCTGGGGTGTGCTGGTGGGGCTGGGCACCGGCTCGATGGCGCTGGCGTTCGTGGCCACCGTCACCGGCCGTTGGTTCGTGCACCGGCGGGGCCTGGTCACCGGAGTGCTGACCGCCGGCGGGGCGGCCGGGCAACTGGTGTTCCTGCCACTGATCGCCATCCTGGTACGCGATCACGGCTGGCGTACCGCCGCACTCGTGGTGGCCGCGGCGGCGCTGGCGGTCGTACCCCTGGTGGTCTGGCTGCTGCGCGAACACCCGGCGGATCTCGGCCTGCCCGCCTACGGGGCGACCGCTGTCGTCGCGGCGCCGCCGCCGACCGGCGGCGCGGCGACCCGGGCGATCGGCGCGCTGGCCACCGCGGCCCGGACCCGACCGTTCTGGCTGCTCGCCGGCGGCTTCGCGATCTGCGGGGCGACCACCAACGGCCTGGTCGGTACCCACTTCGTGCCGGCCGCCCACGACCACGGCATGTCCCAGACCACGGCGGCCGGGTTGCTCGCCCTGGTGGGGCTCTTCGACATTGTCGGCACCATCGCCTCCGGCTGGCTCACCGACCGGGTGGACAGCCGGTTGTTGCTCGGCTTGTACTACGCGCTGCGCGGGTTGTCCCTGCTGGTGCTGCCGAGCCTCTTCTCCGGCACCGCCGAGCCGAGCATGCTGGTGTTCATCGTGTTCTACGGCCTGGACTGGGTGGCCACGGTGCCGCCGACGGTGGCGCTGTGCCGGGAGTACTTCGGTGGCGCCGGAGCTGTGGTGTTCGGCTGGGTGTTCGCCGCGCACCAACTGGGCGCGGCGGTCGCCGCCACCGGCGCGGGGCTGGTCCGGGACCGGCTGGGCGACTACGCGATGGCCTGGTACGTGGCCGGTGCGCTGTCGATCGGCGCCGCCGGGTTGTCGTTGCTGCTGCGCCGCCGACCGGGCCGACCGGTGCCCGAGGCCGTGCTGGTCGCCGCGACCGCGCCCAGGGCGTGGAGATTGCGGGGTTGAACCGCGCTGAACCTGACGGCCGCACGGGACGTGCGACGCGTCGGCCGGTCAGCTCACTGTCCACTGCTGGGCCGGCCGGCCGTCGCACTGTCGCTGCCGGATGTCGTCGCCCGCCTCGACGGCGTCGTCGTCGGCCTGGGCGCACCTGTTGCTGTGCGCGGCGATGAGCAGGACCGCGCTGGTGCCGGTCCCGCCGAACCGCCACTGCTGGTTGGCCCCACCGTGGCAGGGGAACTGCAGCAACCGCGCGCCGTCGTCCTGACTGCCACCCTCGACGTCGAGGCACTGCCCGTACGCGGCGTTGGTCAACGACAGCACGCCCGTGCCGGCCGGGCTGACCACCCACTGCTGCTCCGGGGTGCCGGTGCACACGACCAACTCGGCCTTGGCCTCCTTGCCGTCACCGTCGAGCCCCAGGCAGAGGCCCGAGGTGGCGCGCAGCACCCGGGGGCCGCTGGGTGGGGCGGCCGGCGTGCTGGCCGACGGGGTCGGTGACGGCTCGGCCGGTGCGGTCGGGCTCGGCTCGCCGGTCGGCTCACTGGGCTGCGCCGCGCTGGACGGCGTACCGATTGACGCCGGCACCGACGGCTCGTCGTCACCGTCGAGCAGCCCGGTGGCGAAGACGACCCCCAGGAGTACGCCGACGGCCCCGACCGCCACCGCGACCCGCAGCAACGGATCGGCCAGCGGGCCGGAGCGAGGCGCCCTGTGACCGCCGTAGACGGTGCCGGCGGGGTCGGGGCGTTCCTCGGGCGCTGACATACGCGCCATCCTCACCCACGACGTCGCGCCGGAGCCAGCCCGGCGGTGCGGGGGCGGTGAGGCTCAGCGGGTGGGCTGCTCGTCGGTGACGTCTGCCACCGTCGCGTCGAGGGCGGCGATCGCGGCGTCGGCGTCGATCGCGATGGCGAGACCCCGCTCACCGGCGCCAAGGGTGATCTCCCGGCCGCGCAGCCGCTCGTCGGCGACCACCGGCCAGGCAGTGCTCGCGCCGAACGGGGTGATGGTGCCGCGTTCGTAGCCGGTGGCGGCCAGCGCGCCCGCCGCGTCCGGCATGGAGAGTCGGTGCACCCCGAGCAGGGCGCGCAGCTTGGGCCAGGAGATGACCCGGTCGCCGGGGGTGAGCACGAACAGGTGATCGTCTTCGCCGCGCCGGACCACAATCGTCTTGACCACGTCGGGGACGGCCACGCCCCGGGCGGCGGCTGCCTCCGCGAGGCTGCCGACGGCACCGTGGCTGACCAGCCGATACGGCAGTTGGGCGGCGTCCAGGGCGGTGATCGCTGGCGATGGCATGCCCGCCACGGTAGCCGTCGGGCCCGCCAGCGGACGGGAAACTGCCACGGCCGACATCCCACGGTTTCCAAAAGGCGAGCGTAAGGTGATCACATGCGCGCTGAGCGTGTGGATCACCCAATTGACCATGATCAAGCGGTGGACACGCTGCGGCGGTCGTACGCCGCGGTGCCCACTGGCGAGCCTGTCCGGCTGGCCAAACGCACCTCCAACCTGTTCCGCCCCCGGTCCGCTCCCCGGACTCCGGGGCTCGACGTGAGTGGCCTGAACGGCGTGCTGTCGGTCGACCCGGCCGGCCGCACCGCCGACGTGCAGGGCATGTGCACCTACGAGGACCTGGTCGACGCGACGCTGCCGCACGGCCTGATGCCGCTCGTGGTGCCGCAGTTGCGCACCATCACGCTGGGCGGCGCGGTGACCGGCCTCGGGATCGAGTCGACCTCGTTCCGCAACGGCCTGCCGCACGAGTCCGTCCAGGAGCTGGACGTGCTCACCGGCTCCGGCGAGATCATCACCGCCCGACCCGACGGCGAGCACGCCGACCTGTTCACCGCGTTCCCCAACTCGCTGGGCAGCCTCGGGTACGCCACCCGGCTGCGCATCGAGCTGCAACCGGTCGGCCGGTACGTGGCGTTGCGCAACGTCCGGTTCACCCAACTGGAGGCGCTGACCGACGCGATCGCGGAGGTGACCGCCACCCGGTCCTGGGCCGGCGAACCGGTGGACGCGATGGACGGGGTGATGTTCAGCCCCGGCGAGGCGTACCTGGTCTTCGCCACGTTCACCGACGGGGCCGACCCGCCCAGCGACTACACCGGTCAGTCGATCTACTACCGGTCGCTGCGCCAGCGCACCCGCGACGTACTCACCGCGTACGACTATCTGTGGCGCTGGGACACCGACTGGTTCTGGTGCTCGTCGGCGTTCGGCGCGCAGCACCCGGTCGTGCGCAGGCTCTGGCCGGCGCGTTACCGGCGCAGCGACTTCTACCACCGACTGGTCCGGTTGGAGCACCGCCACCAGGTGGCGGCCCGGATCGACCGGCTGCGCGGGCAACCGGCCCGGGAGCGGGTCGTGCAGGACGTGGAGATCCCGCTGGACCGTACGGCCGACTTCCTGCGCTGGTTCGCCGGCGCGGTGGGGATGAACCCGGTGTGGCTGTGTCCGTTGCGACTGCGTGAGCCGGCGGGGCCCGGCTCGGCACGGTCCTGGCCGCTGTATCCACTCCGGCCAGGGCAGGACTACGTCAACATCGGGTTCTGGGGGAGCGTGCCGATCGCGCCGGGCGCCGCCGACGGCGACGTCAACCGCACGATCGAACGCAGGGTGTCGGAGTCGGGCGGGCACAAGTCGCTCTACTCCGACGCGTACTACGACCGGGACGCCTTCGATCGCCTCTACGGCGGCGACACGTGGCGCGCGGTGAAAGACCGCTACGACCCGGACCACCGGCTGACGGGACTGTACGAAAAGGCGGTAGCACGAGCATGAGCCTTACCGACAGAGATCAGGGGGCGGCGAGCGTCCCCGCCACCCCGCCGGCGGGGGGCCGGCACACGGGTCCGACCGTCGCGGATGTCATCCGCGCGGTCACCATGGGGCCGTTGCCGGTGCGGATCACCGGGTACGACGGCAGCGCCGTCGGCCCGTCCGACGCCGGCATCACCCTGGCGATCAAATCCGAGCGAGGGCTGTCGTACCTGCTCACGGCACCTGGCGACCTGGGCATGGCCCGGGCGTACGTCAGTGGTGACCTGGCGTTGCAGGGCGTGCACCCGGGTGACCCGTACGAGGCGTTGCGGGTGCTCAAGGACGAGCTGCGGTTACGCCCACCGTCGCTGGCCGAGGGGTTGGCGCTGGTCCGTGGGCTGGGCTGGGAGCGGCTGATGCCGCCGCCGGCACCGCCGCAGGAGGCGCAGCCCCGCTGGAAGCGGGTGATGAACGGGATGCGGCACTCGCGGGTGCGGGACAGCACTGCCATCTCGCACCACTACGACGTCTCGAACGCCTTCTACGAGAAGGTGCTCGGCCCGTCGATGACGTACACCTGCGCGGTTTACCGGTCCCCTGATGACACGCTGGAGCAGGCCCAGGCGGCGAAGTACGACCTGGTCGCGGGCAAGCTGGCGCTGAAGAAGGGGATGCGGCTGCTGGATGTCGGGTGCGGCTGGGGTGGCATGGTGCGTCACGCGGCCCGCGAGTACGGCGTCAAGGCGCTCGGGGTGACCCTGTCGAAGGCGCAGGCGCAGTGGGCGCAGGCCGCGATCGAGCGGGAGGGGTTGACCGAGCTGGCGGAGGTGCGATACCTCGACTACCGGGACGCGCCGGCCGAGCAGTTCGACGCCATCTCCTCGATCGGGTTGACCGAGCACATCGGGGTGCGTAACTACCCGGCGTACTTCGGGGCGCTGCGCGGCCGGCTGCGGCAGGGTGGGCGACTGCTCAACCACTGCATCACCCGCGCTGACAATCGCGCACCGCACCGCTCGGGAGCGTTCATCGACCGGTACGTCTTCCCGGACGGTGAGCTGGCCGGTCCGGGTCGACTGGTCAGTGAGGTGCACGACGCCGGGTTCGAGGTGCATCACGAGGAGAACCTGCGCCAGCACTACGCGCTGACGCTGGCCGCCTGGTGTCGCAACCTGGTCGAGCACTGGGACTTCTGCGTCTCGGAGGTGGGCGCGGGCACCGCCCGGGTGTGGGGGCTCTACATGGCCGGGTCGCGGATGGCGTTCGAGCGCAACGGCATTCAGCTGCACCAGGTGTTGGCCACCCACAACGGCCCGAACGGTGTGAGCGGCTACCCGCTCCGGCCGGACTGGTTGCCCTGATCACCTGCTGACCGTCGCCTGAAGCCGCGTCGAGAAAAGTCGGCGCGGCTTCTCGCGAAGCAATTGACAAAGAAGTTTTGTACGTACAAACTGATTTTGCCATGAGAGACGTCCTGTACCTGGAGCAGATCGAGCAGGCCGAAGTCCTGCTCAAGCCGCATCGCGTCGAGGTGCTGCGGCAACTGGCCGAGCCGCGCACCTGCACCGAGGTCGCGGCCCGACTCGACCAGACGCCACAGCGCGTGTACTACCACGTCAAGCAGCTCGTCGCGGCCGGCCTCGTCGAGCTGGTCAACGAACGCAAGGTCCGCGGCATCACCGAAGGCATCTACCAGGCCGCCGCCCGCTCCTACTGGCTCTCCCCGCGACTCGTCGGCCGGATCGGCCTGCGCCGGGCCCGCGACGAACTGAGCCTGGGCTACCTGCTCGACCTGATGGAGGAGGTCCAGGCCGACATCGCCGGCCTGGACCGGGCGGCACCAGAGCTGCCCTCGATCGGGGTCTCCGGCGAGATCCGGGTGCCGGCCGAGCAGCGTCAGCAGTTCCTGCACGACCTGCAAACCGCGCTTCAAGACCTGTTCACCCGCTACGGCGGCAGCGAAGGAGATGCCTTCAAGCTGGCCGTCGCCTGCTATCCGAAAGGGAACGACAATGAGTGAGCCGATGAAGGTCAAGGCCCGTCTCTCCGCGCCCGTCGGGCGCGTCCGCCAGGCCCTGACCGACCCGGCCGAGCTGCGTCTCTGGCTGGCCGAGCACGCCGAGGTCGAGCTGCCCCGGCGGTACGAGTTCTGGGGCCGATACACGCCCGAAGGCGACGCCCCGCACCAGCGGCTGCTGCACGCCGACGACGACACGCTGCGCTTCGGCTGGCTGCTCGACGGTGTGGAGACCACCACCGAGTTCCAGCTGACCGCCGAAGGCACCGACAGCACGGTGCTCACGCTGATCCAGAGTCACTTCGACTTCGCCGAGGCGATGAGCGGCTCCACCATCCGGGGCGTCCTCCAGACGTACTGGGCGCTGTCCATCGCCAACCTGGCCGCCCACCTGGAGGGCAAGCCACTGCTGCCCCGCACCGACTTCACCTCCGCCGACCTGCGGGGCGAGCTGGTCATCGCCGCCCCCGCCGACAAGGTGTGGGAGTCGCTGACCGACTCCGAGCAGGCCAGTGCCTGGTTCGGCTACCCCATCGGCATCGAGCCCTGGGTCGGCGGTCGGTACGCCATGGGCGGCTTCGAGACCGGTTACGCGGCCAAGGTCGTCGACCTGGAGCCCGGTCGCCGGATGTCCGTCGACTGGGGGCCGACCGGCGTGACGAGCTGGGAGCTGGCCGAGTCCGGTGGCCGGACCACGTTGACCTTCGTGCAGAGCGGCTTCGACGAGGCCAACCCGCCGTACGGGGCCTGGAGCGGGTCGGTTGCCGGGCTGTTCGAGCTGCGCCGCTTCCACGAGATGACCAACTGGCAGCCGATCTGGCTCTCCGAGGAGATCCCCGGCCTGGAGCCCGCGCCGGCAGGCTGACAGCCGCACGGTGGTTGCGTCACCGTGATCGTCGTGCGTTGATCGCCCGCCTTGATCGTGCTCGATCAGGGATGTAGTGGCCTCGTTCGCCCCGGAGGCCACTACATCCAGGATCGAGCACGATCTTGTGCGTCCGTCGCCCGGCTTTCCCTGATCCGCTGCCGGGATCTGGTGACTTTTCGCGGTTGGGTGGGTACTGGCTGGCGATGTTCTTCATCTTTGGTCTGCGTACCAAGGTCGACCGGTCCGGTGTCGTGCAGCAGGTCTGCCGCCACTGCGGCAACCAGGCCGCGCAGGTGATCACCCGCCGCTCGACGAAATTCACCCTCTTCTTCATTCCCCTCATCCCGATCCGCACCCGGTACGCGCAGCAGTGCACGTTCTGCGGGGCGGAGTACGAGGTTGCCAGGGCCGACGCCGAGCGCCTCCCGGTCGGCTGATCCGACGATGGAACGCTTCCTCTGCTGGCTGATCGGTCGACAGACGTCCTCGGTCGACGTGGCTGTGCACACCGTTGCCCGCCCGCCCTGCACCCCCGGCCGGCGTAGACGCCGCCGCGCACGCCGGCCGTTGGCCGGCACCGCCTTGCCCCGTTCACCCTGGAACCGATCTGCTGGCCGCTGACCGGAGGCCGGAGCCGCAGCGGGGTGAACGTTCGGCTCTGGCGGCCTTTCTGGGCGCTGGTTAGGCTTTCGGGGTTTGCCGTGGACCGGCGCCGCCGAGGGTGCACGCACGACGAAAGAGCCGGAGCGACCGTGTCCCGACAGGACGGAAAGCAGGCTTCGGGGACGCTGAACCCCGCCGGTGCTTTCGTCGCGGCTGCTGTCATCCTGCTGGAGGCGGGCTGGCTGCTCGCCGCGTTGCCCGGTGCCGCGCTGGTCAGTGACCTCGGTGGGATGCTCGTCGCCGGTTGGGCGACGGTCGCGTGCGTCGGGGTGGCCCGTCGGCATCCGGCGCCGCTGCGCCGGTTCTGGACGCTGCTCGCTCTCACCATGGGGCTGGCCGCGATCGGTCGGGCGATCTGGACGGCGCAGCGGCTCGTCGGCGGCGACCTGCCGCACACGCCGGTGGTCGGGGTGGTCTTCACCGCCGGAATCCTCACCGGCACTGCCGCGCTGCTCAGCTCGCCGTCCGCACCGAGGACCGCGGTGGGGCGGGCCCGTACGTTGCTGGACGGGGTGATCGTCGCCCTGGCCCTGGTGCCGATCGGTTGGGTGCTGGTCTTCCGGGGGGTCGCCGCCGCCGAGCTGGCCGACCCGGCGCGCACGCTGGGGCTGCTCTACCCGATGTTCGACCTGATGCAGCTCACCATCCTGGTCGCGGTGTCCGGGCCGGCCCGGCCGATGTGGCGGCCGATGACGATCCTCGCGGCGAGCCTCACCCTGCGGGTCGTCGCCGACGTCGTCTACGTGTCGCTGGTCGCCCGCGCCGACTACACCGCCGGTCACCCGATCGACCTGTGCTGGCCGTTGAGCTACCTGCTGATCGGCCTGGCCACCCGAAACCCGCCGCCACCGGACTGCGACGGCACCGACGACACCGCCGAGTCGCCGCTGCCGCCCTGGTGGCGGGTGGCGCTGCCGTACCTGCCGGTGGGTGGGGCGATCGTCGCGGTGGTGCTGGCCCGTCGGCCCACCGGGCAGACCCCGCAGCTGGTGTTCGTGACGATGATGGTGTTGCTGGCCGCTCTCGCCGTCCGGCAGGGGCTGGCGGCCAACGAGAACCTGCGGTTGGTGGCCCGGCTGCGCCGCCTCGCGTACGGTGACCAGCTCACCGGGCTGCCCAACCGGCTTCTGTTCAACCGGCGGCTGCGCCTGGCCCTGCGCGACGGGCGACCGGTGGCGGTGCTGCTACTCGACCTGGACGGGTTCAAGCAGGTCAACGACCGGTTCGGGCACGCCACCGGTGACACCCTGCTGACCGGGCTGGCGGCCCGGATGCACACTGCCGTGAACGGCGACGGCACCATCGCCCGGCTCGGCGGTGACGAGTTCGCCGTGCTTGTCGACGGCGACCGGCCGGTGTCACCCGAACGGCTCGCCGAGCGGCTGCTGGACGCGTTGCGGCCGTCCGACGACGAGGAGGACGTCGGGGTGCACCCGTCGGCGAGCATCGGTATCGCCGAGTACGGCCCGCAGCACGCCTCCCACAGTGACCTGCTGCGCGACGCCGACATCGCCATGTACGCGGCCAAGGCGGCCGGGAAGTCCGCGTACCGCACGTGCACGGCGGCGTTGCGCGAGTCGGCCGTCTCCCGCGCCGAGTTGATCGCCGACCTGCGCCGCGCTGTCGACGAGGACCAGTTGCACCTGGAGTTCCAACCCATCGTCGACCTGACCACCGGTGCGGTGCGCAGCGCCGAGGCGCTGGTGCGCTGGCGGCACCCCCGGCTGGGGATGTTGTCGCCGTCGAGGTTCCTGCCGCTGGCCGAGGAGACCGGGCTGATCCTGCCGATCGACCGTTGGGTGATCCACGAGGCGTGCCGGGCCGCCGCCACCTGGCGGGGCCGGATGCCGGAGGCGACGGTCGCGGTGAACATCGCCGCCGCGCACCTGCGTCGGCCGGATCTGATCGCCACGGTCACCGCGGCGACCAGCGCCGCCGGGTTGGCACCACGGGCGTTGACACTGGAGTTGACCGAGTCGGCGTTGATCGAGGGCACCGAGGCGGTGCTGGAGCGGCTGCACCAACTGCGGGAGTTGGGCATCCGGATCGCCATCGACGACTTCGGCACCGGCTACTCGTCGCTGAGCTACCTGCACCGCATCCCGGCCACCGAGCTGAAGATCGACAGGTCGTTCGTGGCCCGACTGGGCACCGACGACCGGGCGTACGCGACAGTGGAGATGGTCACCCGCCTGGCCGGCGCGTTCGACCTGGCGGTGGTCGCCGAGGGGGTGGAGACCGAGCGTCAGCACGAGGCGGTCACCGCGATCGGCTGCCCGCGAGGCCAGGGCTATCTGTACGGGCGGCCGGACGGCCCCGCCATGGTGGGCCAGAATCAGAATTGACTCTCACGTAGCGGCAGGCAGGAGCCTGGTTCCCGGAAGGGAGGGGGACCATGGCGTACACGGTGGGTCAGGTCGCGAAGGTGGCCGGCGTGACGGTGCGGACGCTGCACCACTACGACGAGATCGGGTTGCTCTCGCCCAGCGGGCGCACCTCGGCGGGTTACCGCCGCTACGACGACGCGGACCTGCAACGGCTGCAACTCGTCCTGTACTACCGGGAGCTTGGTTTCCCGCTTGAGGAGATCACCGCGATCATCGACGACCCGGCGGCCGATCCGGCCGCGCACCTGCGCCGGCAGCACGAACTGCTGACGGTACGGCTCACACGGTTGCAGGAGATGGTCACGGCGATCGAGTTCGCGATGGAGGCGAGCAGGATGAACATCCAACTCACGCCGGAGGAGCGGTTCGAGGTCTTCGGTGACGTCGACCCGGAGGAGCACCGGGCCGAGGCGGAGCAGCGCTGGGGTGACACCGACGCGTACCGGGAGTCGAACCGGCGGGTGTCCCGATACACCAAGGACGACTGGCTGCGGAACAAGGCGGAGAACGAGGACTGGGGCCGGCGGATGGTCGCGGTGCTGACCTCTGGCGCCCCGGCGGACAGCCCGGAGGTGATGGATCTGGCCGAGGAGCACCGGCAGCTCATCAGCCGCTGGTTCTACGAGTGCTCGTACGAGATCCACACCGGGTTGGCCGACATGTACCTGGCCGACGAGCGGTTCACCGCGTACTACGAGAACATCGCCGCAGGGCTGGCCGCCTATCTGCACGAGGCGATCCACGCCAACGCGATCAGCCGGGCGTGACGAGGTGCGGTCCGGCTAGTCTGGCCGGACCGCACCGCCCCGGGGAGATGACAGTGCAGAAACCGAAGCTGATCGCCGCTGTCGCCGTGCTCGTGGTGGCGGTCGGTGCCGGGGCGTGGGCGCTGGTCGCCGCCGACGACGACGACCCGGGCCCGGGTCGTCCGGCGGCGTCGGCGAGCGCCGACCCGGTCGGTGTGCTGAAGGCCGCCGCCGCGAAGGCCGACGAGCAGCCGTACAAGCTGACGGTCGGCACCGGCGGCACGGACGGGGACGCGACTGTGCTGCTCTGGGACCCGAAGGCGAAGCGTGGTCTGGAGACCACCTCGCTGAAGGTGCCCACCGGCGTGGTGAAGATCGAGCGGTTGACCACCGGGCCGGACGTGTACGTGCGGGTCACCGCCCCGGACCGCCGCGTACCGGTCTGGGACGGCAAGACCTGGTGGCACGTCGGCAAACCGGGTGCCCCGGCGGCCAAGCAGGGCCTGGACAACACCCGACTGGCCAGCACGCTGGGCGCGCCGACGGGGGCCCGGCTGACCGCCGAGCGGGAGTACGCGGGCACGCTGGACCTGCGCCAGAGCGGCGCGGTGCTGGGCAGCGGCGTCGGCAACGTGCTGGGTGACCGGGCGGGGGCGGTCCCGTTCACCGCCGCCGTGGACGAGCAGGGTCGGCTGGTCCGCTACCGCATCGAGTTGGCCAGTGAGCAGTCGCAGACCGCCCAGCTCGACCTGACGTACTCGGACTTCGGGCTGCCGGTGTCGGCGGACCCGCCGGCGGCCGACCTGGTGGGCGAGGACCCGCCGGCGAACATCCCCGGCGCCTGAGGGCGGCTCACTCCTCGACCGCCCCCTCGGTGGGGGTGACCAGGAAGTCGTAGACGGTGCGGGCCATCCGCCGGACCGTCTCGTCGCCGGTGGCCATGGGGCCGGCGGTGAGGAACGCGACGGCGGTCTCGGTGCCGGGGATCAGGTAGTAGCCGACGTCGTGTGAGGCGTCCGGCAGGTCACCGGTCTTGTGGGCCACCGGCACGCCGGGCGGCAACGCCGCCGGGATCTTCGTGTTCAGGGTCTGCTCCCGCATGAAGCCGATCATCAGGTCGCGGGAGGCGGGGGTGAGGATCTCGCCGTCCCAGACCGCGCCGAGCAGTGACACCACATCGTCCGGGCTGGTGTAGTTCTCCTCGCCGCGTTGCGCCGCCGCGCTGTCGAGCATCCTCCGGGCCAGGATGGTGGACCGCTGGTTCATCGAGTCGATCAGCGCGTTTACCGGGGCGAACCCACCCAGGTAGGTGATCAGCACGTTGGCGGCCACGTTGTCGCTGTACTTGATCAGGTACTGGGCGAGCCGGTGCACTGTGACCACCTGCGGGAACGTCTCGAACTGCAGTTGGCCGGTGCCGCCGACCACGTCCTCCGGGGTGACCAGCACACCGTCGTCGAGGAATACCTGTCCACAGTCGACCCGACGGAGCAGCTCGACGAGGATCCACAGCTTGATGACGCTTGCCGCCTTGGGGCGCAGCGAGCCGTTGACGGCGATCTGCTGGTCGCCGTAACGGCCGGACAGGTCGCGCACCGTGACCCCGGCCGGGTTGAGGCTCGCGTCGGCGACCACCCGGGCGAGCTGGCCGCTGAGCGGGAACAGCCGGGCCCCGGCGACCGGGTCGGTGGGCGGCTGCGGGCTGGTCACCACCACTCCGGTCAGCGTCGTCGGCGGGCGGTGCCGCTGGATCACCTCCAGCGTGCCCTCACTGCGCCCGACCAGCGGCACCCGGTAGCGGTAGGCGGTACCGCCGACGACGACAGCGCCGCTGGCCACCCCGGCGGCGACCCGCATGCCCGGGTCGGCGACCCGACCGGTGTCGCCGTCGCAGGCGCGGTAGCGCACCGTGTGCCCGAGCGAGTCCACAGCGAACACCCCGCCGGGAAACGACAGCCAGGACACCTCACTGGTCGGCGGGCGCTCCGGCGTCGGGTCCACCCCGGGTTCGTGGCTCTGACCGTCGCCGGGCTCCACCCCGTACCCCGGCTGGGTCGTCTGCGCCGGGTCCGCGACGGGCGCGCGGTCCGGGCCGTCCGCGGTGGCCGGCCCGGTCGTCGCGAGCACCGCGAGCGCGACCGCCGCCGTCAACACCTTCAGGGGTACGCGGGCAGAGTTCCCCAGCAGGGAAGATGAGCGCTTCTTGTCGCTTTTTCTCACGTTTGCACGATATGAAGCGCCGGGGGCGGGTGGGACCGGCGGGACCGGCGTCACCCGTCCGGGCGGCAATGTCCCCCTCCGCGGTGGCCCGCAGGTATAACTGTGACCCACAGGTAATCACCGCTTTGCTCTGCACCCGCCGATGCGCCAGTTACGGACCGTGCCTGGCGCGCGGGCGGGTGCAGAGCAAAGGTCAGCCACTCAGCCACTCACCCCGGAGGACCCGTGCTGATCATCGCCGGCAGCCTGACTGTCGAACCGGCCACCCGCGAGGCGTACCTGTCCGACTGCGAACAGGTCATCGCGCGGGCGCGCGCCACCGCCGGCTGCCTCGACTTCCTGCTGGCGGCCGACCCGTTGGAGCCCGGCCGGATCCACGTCTACGAACGCTGGGAGTCACCAGAGCAGTTGGCCGCGTTCCGGGGCTCCGGGCCGGACGACGCGCAGGAGGTCGCCATCCTCGACGCCGACGTGCGGCGCTACCTGATCGCCGGGGTCGAGGCGCCCTGACCCTGGTCACGCCGACGGTTCGGGGCCGGTGGGCAGGCCGGGTGCCATCCGGCGGATCGAGGTGAAGGTCGGCGTGAGGGCCTCGTACAGCTCGGCGAAGAGCGGCAGCAGCGCCGCGTAGGTGGCCGCGGCGGCCGGGTCGGGGCGGACCGTCTCCTCGATCCGCACCAGGTCGGCGGCGAGGTCGATGCTGGGGATCAGCCCGAGCGCCTCCATGCCGAGCAGCGCCGCCCCGAAGCTCGACCCCTCGTGCGCGGCCGGGAAGCTCACCGGCAGGCCGAGGGCGTCGGCCAGCATCTGCCGCCACAGGCCGCTGCGGGCGAAGCCGCCACCGGCCCGCACCTCCCGGACCTCGTTGCCGGCCGCGCGTACCGAGCTGAGCACCAGCGCGAGCTGTTGGCAGACGCCCTCCAACGCGGCCCGCACCAGGTGCTCGCGGCGGTGGGCGTGGGTCAGCCCCACGTACGCTCCGCGCGGCAGGGCGCTCCAGTGTGGTGCCCGTTCGCTGTGCAGGTACGGCAGCATGATGAGCCCACCTGAGCCGACCGGCGCGCGGGCCGCCAGGGCGACCAGGTCCTCCTCGGAGTGCTCGCCCAGGTCCGGGGCGAGCGCCGCGCCGGCCCACTTGAGCACGATGCCGCCGTTGTTGATCGCGCCACCGACCGCCCAGCGATGCTCGGTCAGCGCGTAGCAGAACACCCCGCCGAGCGGGTCCACGCCGGGCCGCTCGACCATCACCCGCATCGCGCCGCTGGTGCCGATCGAACAGGCCACCATGCCCGGGTGCACGGCTCCCAGACCCAGGTTCGCCAGTGGCCCGTCGCCAGCGCCGACCACCACCGGGGTGCGCTGCGGCAGGCCGGTCTCGGCCGCGGCCTGCGGGGTGAGGTTCGGCAGCACGGCGGTGGTGGCGACGAGCTGCGGGAGCTGTTCCTGGGTGATGCCGGCGATGGTCAGCGCCTCGTGATCCCACTGCAGCTCGTGGATGTCGAGCAGGCCGGTGGCCGAGGCGATCGAGTGGTCGATGACCAGTACGCCGCAGAGCCGCAGCAGCACCCACTCCTTGATGCCCACCCAGTGCGCCACCCGCTCGAAGAGTTTCGGCTCCTGCTCGGCGAACCAGAGCAGCTTGGGCAGCGGCGACATCGGATGCATCGGCGTGCCGGTGCGCCGGTGCAGGGCCAACCCCGACGGCACCGCCCGCAACCGCTCGGCCTGCCGGGTGGACCGCGAGTCGGCCCAGGTCACCGACGGGGTGAGCGGATTGCCGTCCCGGTCCAACCCGATCAGGCTGTGCATCGCGGAGCCGAACGACAGCCCGGCCACCGGCTGGACCAGCTCGGCCACGACCATGCTGATCGACTTGAGCACCGCGTCGAGGATGAGCTGTGGGTCCTGCTCGGCGTAGCCGGGTTGCGGGTTGTTCAGCGGGTAGCCGACCAGGTGACTGCCGAGCTGCCGCCCGTCGGTGTCGTACGCGACGGCCTTCGTGCTGGTGGTGCCGATGTCGACCCCGATCACGACCCCGAGCAGCGTGACTGCCGGCACGACCGTCACCCCCTCGGAGAACATGAACGTCGGCATCAGTATCCCCCTATCGTGCTGGTTGCTCCGCCGATCGGGTAGTTCGCCCGTTTCGGCGTTTCCAGGTGCCGCGCCGCGCCTGTTAAACCGTGTGACACCCCAGATTGGTGGCCTGCGCGGCGAAGGAGTCGGCGTGGCAAAGACTGATTCGACGGGTTCCACGTGGCGGTACCAGTGGGCGCACCGGCAGAACGTGCGGCGGGTCAGCACGTACCGCGGCGCTGAGACGGCGTGGCGGCGACGCGACGACGAGTTACGGCGGCTACGCGCCCTGGCCGCCGACTTCCAGGGCTCGGCCGCCGCCGGTGCCGGGCTGGCATTGGAGTTGGCCGCCGACGAGGTGGTGCTCTGGGTGCTACCCGCGGCGCAACTGGTCGAGGTACGGCACACCGCTGTGCTGCCCGCGCCGGACCTCACCGTCGCCCCGGGAACCGGGCCGCTGCGCCCGCGCCGCCCGGACGGCGTACGCGTCACCGACGCCGGCATGGCCGTGATCACCAGCCGTCGGCTCGTGCTGCTCGGCGGGCGGGGCCGGCGCGACTGGGCGTACGGCCGGATAACCGGCCTGTCCCACGACCCGGCGGCCCCGGTCACCCTGATCCAGGTGCTGGACCGGCGGCGTATCTCCGGGTTGTTGCTGCCCACCGACGCCGCGCCGGACTTCCGGTTCAAGCTCACCCTGGCCTTCGCCGACGCGATCGAACAGCGCGCCGCGGTGATCGCCCAACTCGACGAGCTGATCGCCGAGCACGCCCAGCTCAAGCCGTTCCGGCCGGCCGCGGCCACCCCCGGGCAGGCGCGACTGTCGTCGTTCGTGCCCGGCGGCCGCAGGAGCATCGCGGTAGCGGCGGCCATCGCGCTGCTGGTGCCGGCGGCACTCATCGAGTCGAACCCGTCCGACCCGAGGGGTGGCGCGGAGGTCGCCGCCGCAGCCACCCCGGCACCCACCGTCAGCGCCGCACCCGCGAGGATCGGCCCGGCGCTCGCCCTGAGATCCCCGCCGCCGAAGCCGACGAAGTCACCACGCCCGTCGCCCAGCGCTACCCAGGGCCCGCGCTGCGGGGCACCGGAGAACCCACTGGGGTACGACTTCTGTGGCGGCACGCGGATCCGCAAGCCGGCCGTCGAGGTGTGCGACTGGTTCGACTGCGTACCGCAGTTCTGGTCCGGACGCGGTTACCTCGTGCAGTGCCGCGACGGTTCGGTGAGCCTGGCCGGTGGCCGGTCCACCGCCTGCGCCGGGCACCAGGGCGTACGGCGGACCATCACGAAGTGACCGATTCGGGGCCGGAAGTCCGCTTCGCTCGGCCAGAATGATCGAGTGGAGATCCGGTCTGACGATGGCGCTCGGGTGCGGGTACGCCCCGTGGGCTACCAGCCCGGCATCGACCCGCCCGACGACCTGGACGGGGCCACGCCCGGCTGGCACGACTGGCTGCTCATCGAGGTGGACGCCCGCACCGCCGACGGCCAGACCTGGTCACACCACTACCCGAGCCTCATGGTCGAGGAGGCCCGCGCGCTCGGCGGCTGGCTGCACGGGCAGGCCACCGCCGCCCTCGCGCTCAGCGCGCCACCGGCGACGGTCCGGTTCACCGAACCAAACCTGGCCCTGCGCAGCCGGGTGCTGCGCCGCCGCCGGCTGGAGCTGACAGTGGAGTTCTCCGCCGAGTCACTGCCACCGTGGATGCGCCGCCCGTCCAGCGCCATCTACCCGCTGATCCTCACCGTCTCCGCTGACGCCCTGGCCACCGCCGCCGAACACTGGGTCGAGCACTGTGAGGCGTACCCACCGCGTACCCAGTCGCGGTTCCCGACCCACGGCCCGCAGCCGTACCGCCGACGAGCCGGCTGATCACCGTCCGGTACGGTGATCGTCGTCAGCCACGAGAGGAGGTGAGCCCGGTGACCATCCACCGTCATTCCTGGGCGCTCCTCTCCGCCGTCCCCCTCAGCTGACCTCTCGCGTCGGGGAGCGCCCTCCTTTTCCGGAGGACCAATGTCTGTCTCTTCGTTCCGCATCGACGTCTCCGATGCGGTTCTCGACGACCTGCGGGCTCGACTGGCCCGTACCCGCTTCACCGACCGCAGCGGCACCCAACCGTGGCAGGGCGGCGTCGATCCCGACTACCTGCGGGACCTGGTGTCCTACTGGCACGACGGCTTCGACTGGCGGGCTCGTGAAGCCGCGCTCAACGCGTACCCCCAGCACCTGGCCCTCGTCGGCGGCCGGAAGCTGCACTTCCTACACCTCCGGGCCGCGCGCCCGGCCGGCGCGCCCGCGCCGTTGCCGTTGATCCTCAGCCACGGCTGGCCCAGCAGCTTCGTCGAGATGCTGCCGCTGGTCGACCGACTGACCGACCCCGACCGGCCCGGCGGCGCGTTCGACGTGGTGGTGCCCTCACTGCCCGGCTTCGGTTTCTCGGAGGCGCCGAACGAGCCGGTGACCCGGGCGCTGCTGGCTCGGACCCTGCACGAGCTGATGACCGACGTGCTCGGCTACCAGCGCTACGGTGCCTTCGGCGGCGACGTCGGTGGAGTGGTCACCGGCTGGCTCGGTGCCCTGTACCCGAAGCAGGTGGCCGGCATCCACATGATCCATCCACCGTTCCCGGCCAGCTTCGACGCCCGTCCGTTGTCGCCGGCCGAGCAGGCGTTCCTGGACGCCGAAGCCGCGTACGACGAGACCGACGGCGGCTACAGCGCCATCATGGGCACCCGCCCGGACACCCTGGCGGCGGCGCTGGCCGACTCGCCCGCCGGGCTGGCCGCGTGGATCGTCGACAAGTACCGGGACTGGAGCGACAACCACGGCGACCTGGCAAACAGCATCGACCGGGACACCCTGCTCACCATCATCACGCTGTACTGGGTGTCGGGCACCATCGGCTCGTCGTTCCGGCAGTACGCCGACTTCGACCACAACACACCACGACCCGACATCACCGTGCCCGCCGCGTTCACTGTGAGCACCGAACCCTCGCAGGCAAACTTCCCCAGGGAAATCGCCGAGCGGGCCTGCGCCGACATCCGGCACTGGAGCGAACCGGGCCGGGGCGGGCACTTCATGCCGTTGGAGAAGCCGGATCTGCTCGCCGGTGAGCTGAGGGAGTTCTTCACCTCGCTGCGCCCGTAGTCATCGCCCCGGCCTCGTAGCGTCCGGCCTGGCCGGCGGCTGTTCGGGTTCCCACCCGGACAGCCG
>NZ_JBEZEH010000133.1:0-19627 GCF_040648775.1 Micromonospora sp. NPDC049089 | reverse complement strand
CCGCCCGCGCCGCCGCCCACCCCCTCGATGCGGTCGGCGGCGGCGTCGGCGGACCGGGTGTCGTTCCACAGCAGCGCCGGGCGGACCACCCGGCCGTCCTCGTCGAGACACACCATGCCGTGCTGCTGGCCGGCGACGGAGATCGCCGCCACGTCGGCCAACCCGCCGGCCTGGTCGGCGGCGCTACGCAGCGCCTGCCACCAGGCTTCCGGGTCGACCTCCGTGCCGTCCGGGTGCGGTGCCCGGCCCTGCCGGAGCAGGGCGCCGGTTTCCGCGTCCCGGATCACCACCTTGCAGGACTGGGTGGACGAGTCGACGCCCGCGACCAACGGCATGGCGGGGCCTCAGCGGGCGCCGAGCAGGTGCTCGACGGCGAGCTGGTTGAGCCGGACGAAGGCGAAGCCCCGGGCGGCCACCGCGTCGACGTCGACGTCCTCGAACGCGGACCGGTCGGCAAGGAGCTCCTCGTAGCCCTCGCCGTCGTTGAGCGTCGGCGTGCTCAGCTCGCCGACCTTGCTGGCGGCGAGCGCCTCGACCACCTCGGGGTCGGCGCGGAACGCCGCTGCCCGCTCCTTGAGCAGCAGGTAGGTGCTCATGTTGGCCGCCGCGGAGGCCCACACCCCGTCCATGTCCTCGGTGCGGGACGGCTTGTAGTCGAAGTGCCGGGGGCCGTCGTAGGCCGGGCCGCCGTTGGGGCCGCCGTTTTCCAGGAGGTCCACCAGGGCGAACGCGTTCATCAGGTCACCGTGGCCGAAGACCAGGTCCTGGTCGTACTTGATGCCGCGCTGGCCGTTGAGGTCCAGGTGGAACAGCTTGCCCTGCCAGAGCGCCTGGGCGATGCCGTGGGCGTAGTTGAGCCCGGCCATCTGCTCGTGGCCGACCTCCGGGTTGAGGCCGACCAGCTCGGGGTGCTCCAGCTGCGAGATGAAGCCGAGCGCGTGCCCGATGGTGGGCAGCAGGATGTCGCCGCGCGGCTCGTTGGGCTTGGGCTCCAGCGCGAACCGCAGGTTGTAACCCTTGTCGATGGAGTACTGGGTGAGCAGGTTGACGGCCTCGCGGTAGCGGTCCAGGGCGGCCTGGACGTCCTTGGCGAGGTCGTACTCGGAGCCCTCGCGGCCACCCCACATGACGAAGGTGCTGGCACCCAGCTCGGCGGCCAGGTCGACCTGACGCAGCACCTTGCGCAGCGCGTACCGGCGGACGTCGCGGTCGTTGCTGGTGAAGCCGCCGTCCTTGAAGATCGGGTGGGTGAAGAGGTTGGTGGTGACCATCGGCACCACCAGGCCGGTCTCGTCGAGGGCCTTGCGGAACCGGGCGATGTGCTGGTCCCGGGTGGCCGCGTCGACGCCGAACGGGATCAGGTCGTCGTCGTGGAAGGTGATGCCGTACGCGCCCAGCTCGGCGAGCCGGTGCACTGCCTCGACCGCGTCGAGCTCGGGACGGGTGGCGTCACCGAACGGGTCGCGGGCCTGCCAGCCAACGGTCCAGAGCCCGAAGGAGAACTTGTCGGCGGGGGTGGGACGGGGTGCCATGAGCAACCTCCGGGGTGGTGTTGTCCGCTATTTGTTCAGCGATTGAATTATTTGCCCACCCTATGGCACTGTCAAGGGGTGAGCCTCACCCACGCCCCTGCCGGCGCTGTCCGTCAGGGCAGCCTGCGCGAGCTCAACCTCGCCCTGGTCCTCGGCCGGATCGCCACGGCCGACCGACCTCCCTCCCGGGCCGACCTGGCGACCGCTACCGGCCTGACCAGAGCCACCGTGTCCGCGGTGGTCGAGGACCTGCTCGCCGGCCGGCTGGTCAGTGAGTCCGACCCCGCGCCCCGCTCGGGGGCCGGCCGCCCGGCGCGCGGACTGGTCCTGGCCGATCAGGGGCCGGCCGGGCTCGGGCTGGAGGTCAACGTGGACTACCTGGCGGTCTGCGTGGTGGACCTCGCCGGCCAGGTCCGGCACCGCACCGTGCACCGGGCCGACCTGCGCCCGGTCGCCCCCGCCGACGCCCTGGCCCGCCTTGTCGAGATGGCCGGGGCAGCCCGCGAGGACGCCGCCCAGCGTGGCCTCACCCTGGTCGGGGCCGCCCTGGCGGTGCCCGGCCTGGTGGACGACGCCGGGCTGGTCCGGCTCGCGCCGAACCTCGGCTGGCATGACGTGCCGGTGCCGGCGCTGCTCGCCGAGCACCCTCCGCTGATCGAGCAGGTGCCCGGCATCCCCGCCCTGGTGGTGGACAACGAGGCCAACCTCGCGGCGCTCGGCGAGCTGCACTCGCAGCCCACCGGCACGTCCAGCTTCCTGCACATCTCCGGCGAGGTGGGCATCGGTGCCGGCATCGTGCTGGACGGCGCGCTGTTTCGCGGCGTACGCGGGTGGAGCGGCGAGATCGGGCACCTTCCCGTACACCCCGAGGGCCGTCCGTGCCGCTGCGGCGGGCAGGGCTGCCTGGAGCAGTACGCCGGTCAGGAAGCGATCGTGGCCGCCGCCGGGCTGGCCCGGGCGGAGCTTCCCGCAGACACCGCGACGGCCCGGTTGGCCGAGTTGGCCGAGGCCGGCGACGCCGACGCGCTGCGGGCGCTGCGCGACGCCGGAACGGCACTCGGCGTCGCGGTGGCCGGCGTCGTCAATCTGCTCGACCTGGACACCGTGGTGCTCGGTGGCGGTTACGCGGCGCTCGCGCCCTGGCTGTGCCCCCCGGTCCTCGCCGAGATCGGTGCCCGGGTGCTCACCGCGGCCTGGTCGCCGGTCACGGTCCGTCCGTCGACGCTCGGCGCGGAGGCCGCCGCGGTAGGCGCCGCCGGCTCGGTGGCCCGCCGGATCGTCGCCCAGCCCGCCGGCTGGCTGGCCCGCGCCGGCTGATCGCCACCCCGCGCCGTGCATCGCTGTCGGGGGGAATCGGTACCCTTGCTGTCAGGCAACGATCCCCGGTGAGGAGTCGAGAAGCAGCATGCGCACACGTCGTCAGACGCGAGCCGGCGTCCGGCGGTGACCACGACCCAGCGACCCGGCGGCACCCCGTTGCCGGCCGACGAGCGGTTGGCCCGGGAGTTGCTCGACGGGCTCGCCGAAGCCGTGCTGACGACGGACGAGGCCGGTCGGGTCACCCTGGTCAACGCCATGGCTGCCGAGTTGATCCCGGAGATCGACGCCGGCACCGAGCTGGCCGGGTGCTCGGTGGCGGCACTGGCCCGGGCTGTCGCCGGCGGCGCTGACCACTTCGACGCCGACCACCACGGCCGGCGACTGCGCGGCGTCCGACGGCAACTCGCCGGCTCCCGGTGGGCGTGGTACGTCCGCGACGTCACCGAGGAGCACGCCCGCACCGACGCCCTGCTGGTCGAACGCTCCCGCACCGCGTTCCTCGCCCAAGCCGGCAGTCGGCTGGCGCTGGCCCTGCACCGCGACCAGGTCCTCCTGGCCACCACCACGCTCGCCGTTCCCTACCTCGCCGACGTCGCCGTCGCACTGCCCCGACCGACAGCGCCGGCCGAGCCGCACCCCCGATGGATCCGGTACGCCGACGGCGAGCCGGCCCCGATCACCGGGCTGGCCAGCCCCGCGCTGACCGGCTCCGTCCCCGGGCTGGCCGAAGCGCTGGCCGGCGACCGTGCCGAACCGGGCCCCTGGCCGGACGCCCCGATCACCGACCTGGCCGACCTGCTGCCGCCCGGGTTCGGCCCCCCGGGCATGGTGCTGGTCAGCCCGCTTCTCAGCGCCAGCGGGTCGGCCGGTGCGCTACTGCTCATCCGTCGGTCCGGGCGAGCCGGCTTCGACCGGCGCGACGTGGAGCTGGCCCGGGAGTTCGCCACCCGCGCGGGTGCCGCGCTGGCCACCGCCGACCTGCACGGCGAGCAGGCTCACCTGGCCCGGGTGCTGCAAACCAGTCTGCTTCCGCCCGAGTTGCCCGTCGTGCCCGGCGTGAGCCTGGCCGGCGGTTACCGGGCAGCGGGCGACACCCTCCGCATCGGCGGCGACTTCTACGAGGTGTTTCCGCACCCGCGCGGCGCCCTGTTCGCGCTCGGCGACGTGTGCGGCAAGGGTGTGGGCGCGGCGGTGCTGACCGGCCGGGTCCGCCAGTCGTTGCAGACGCTGCGGCTGGTGGAGCACCGCCCGCTGGAGCTGATTCACCTGCTCAACCAGGCGCTGTTCGACGCGCCGGATGCGGCACGGCGCAGCCAGTTCACCACCCTGTTGCTCGGTTCCCTGGACCGGGGGCCGACCGGGCTGGACCTTCGCGTCGCCGGCGGGGGCCATCCGGCGCCACTGCTGGTCACCGCCGACGGCACCGTCACCCCGGTCCCGGTCGGTGGCATGCCGGTGGGGGCGCTGACGGCCGCACGCTTCGCCGAGAGCCGGGTGCACCTCGATCCGGGCGATCTGCTGCTCGCGTACACCGATGGGGTGACCGGGGCGCGCGACCCCCGCGACGCGGCGATGTTCGGCGAGGCCCGGCTGCGGGCCGCGCTCGTGGCGGCGGCCGGGCAACCGCCGGCGGCGCTGATCGACCGGGTGCTCCGCGCTGTCGACGATTGGGCGGGCGGGCAGGCCCACGACGACATCGCGATGCTGGCCGTCGGCGCCTCGGCCTGACCGACGGGCGACCGCCCGCCGGCTCGATCAGGCGGTACGCGCCACCGGCGGGCTGCCGCCCGGCCACTCCCTGGTGCTGCCGACCGATCGTTCCGGACCGCCCGACGAACCCGTCCACCCCGTTCGGGTCTGCCGAGCCGAATCGCCCGCCCAGTCCCCCGACCGCCCACCCGGCCGGTCCGGGCCGTCCGGCCAGTCCCCCTGGCCCGGCGGCTCGTCCGGTGTCGACGTGTCCTCCGCCTGCTGGCGGCGGGCGGTCTCGTCGAACTCCCGCATTCCGCGCAGCAGCGCGTCGCGGCCCTCCCGGCTCATCCCGGCCAGCACGGCGGCGAGTTGGCCCTGGCGGTCGGCCCGCAGCTCGGCGAGGAGCCGGCGAGCCTCCGGGGTGAGGTGAAGCGAAATCTCCCGCCGGTCGAAGCGGCCCGGCTCACGCTCCAGCATGCCGGCGGCGACCAACCGGTCGCAGAGACGGCTGGCGGAGCTGAGCAGCATGTCGAGTCGGGTGGCGAGCCGACGCAGGTTGATACCGTCGTACTGCTCCACCACCATCACCGCCCGCAACTGGGCGCCGGACACGCGGTTGGCGGTCCCCTCCCGGGCAGACTCCCAGATGCCCAGCAGGGCAGCGGCTGTCGCATCCAGCGCGGCAGCCATACTCGTCTCAGGGTCCGTCGGACGGTTCAGTTCTGCCATGGTGGGCCGAGAGTACTCCGAACCTCCTGGTGGTTGAGCTTTCAGTGAAGGACTGACGATGAGCGAACCGGTCGATCGGGCACGACGTGCCCTGAACCAGACACCAGCTGACCGGCTCGTCGGTGGCATCGGGGACGTGTTCGCCCAGTCGTACGGGATCACCGACGTCGAGCTCTATCAGGTCGACTACCGACTCGCGGAGCTGCTGCCACTGACCGAGGGTGACTCGATCACGAGCCCCGGGCATCCGGCCTGGCGCGCCTTCGACCACCAGTCGCCGATAGTTGCCGACGGCGCCGCCTGGTTCCCGGTCACCATGCGTGGTGAGCGGCGGGGGGTGCTGCGCCTGTCACCTGTTCCGGACGACCGGGACGTCGTCGCCGCGCTGGCCGAGGTCGCCACCGCGCTCGCCCACGAGGTGGCGGCGGTCTCCGCCGGCACCGACGTCTATCGGGCGGCCCGGCGCACCCAACGCCTCACCCTGGCCGCCGAGATGCAGTGGGACCTGCTCCCCGGCCGCAGCCGCATCCGCCCCTCGTTCAGCCTCGCCGGGCAGTTGGAGCCGGCGTACGCGGTGCGCGGCGACAGCTTCGACTGGTCCGACGACGGGGAACGGCTCTGGTTGTCGACAATCAACGGCACCGGTGAGGGCGTGGCCGCGTCCCTGCTCACCTCGCTGGCCACCCACGCGCTGCGCAACGCGCGTCGGGCCGGGCTGAGCCTGGCCGACCAGGCCGCCCTCGCCGACCAGGCCATCTACGACCTGTACCGGGGCGAGCAGCACATCTCCGCGTTGCTGATGGAGTTGGACCTGCGCTCCGGGATGATGACAGTGGTGGACGCCGGCTCACCCCGGCTGGTCCTGCTCCGCGACGGGGACGTCACCGAACAGCCGCTGGAGGCGCAGTTCCCGCTGGGCATGTTCGAGGCGACCGACTACCACGAGCAGAAGTTCCCGCTGCAGCGCGGCGACCGGGTCTTCGTGGTCAGCGACGGGGTGGTGGAGGCCACCGGTCAGCACATGCGCTACGGCGAGACGGCGCTGGACCGGTTCCTGCGCCGGACCGGGCCGATGGCCCCCCTGGACGCCGTCCGGTCGCTGATCGGTGACCTGCGCGCGTTCGTGTCGGGTGACCTGGTCGACGACGCGGTGGTCGTCTGCCTGGACTGGACCGGCCCGCAGCCGTGACCGGTGGTCAGTACGCGCCGCGGCCGTTCAGCACCGCGCCGAAGGTCTTCCAGAGGATGGTGAGGTCGGCGGCGAGGGACCAGTTCTCCACGTAGTAGAGGTCCAGCCGGATGCCGTCCTCCCAGCTCAGGTCGGAGCGGCCACTGACCTGCCACAGGCCGGTCATGCCGGGCTTGACCAGCAGCCGTCGGGCCACGTCACCGTCGTAACGGGCCACCTCCGAGGGCAGCGGCGGGCGGGGGCCGACCAGGCTCATCTGCCCCAGCAACACGTTGACCAACTGCGGCAGCTCGTCCAGTGACCATTTGCGCAGCAGCCGGCCGACGCGGGTCACCCGGGGGTCCTGGCGCATCTTGAACATCAGGCCGTCGGTCTCGTTGCGCGCGGTCAGCTCGGCGAGCAGCGCGTCCGCGTTCACCACCATGGTGCGGAACTTGAACACGCCGAACTCCTGCCCGCCCCGACCGACCCGGACCTGCCGGAACAGCACCGGGCCCCGGCTGTCCAGTTTGATGGCCAGCGCGATGAACGCGATCAGCGGCAGCAGCACCGCCAGCGCCAACGACGAGACGGACCGGTCGACGAAACCCTTCACCAGCTTGCGCACCCCGCGGAACTCGGGCGCCTCGACGTGGATCAGCGGCAGGCCGGCGACCGGGCGGGTGTGGATGCGCGGGCCGGCGACGTCGGTCAGCGCGGGTGCCACGACCAGGTCGATGCCGGTCCCCTCCAACTGCCAGCCGAGGCGGCGCAGCCGGGCCGCGGTCAGCTCACCGGAGGCGGTCACCGCGACCGTGTCCGCGCCGATCGCGGTGGCGGCCTCCGGGATGCCCCGGAAGGACCCCACCACCGGCACGTCACCCAGCCGCTGCGCCACCGGCGCGAGCAGCGCGTCCGGGATGCAGGCGCCCACCACCTGGTAGCCGGCGTACGGCTCGCGGCGCAGCGTGTGGACCAACTCCAACACGTGAGCGGTGTCGCCGACCACCAGCACCTTGCGGGACCAGCCGGCACCCAGCGAGCGGGCCCGGTGCAGCCGCTTACGGGCGGCGAACCGCGCCACCTCCAGCCCGACGGTGCCCACCGCGAAGGAGATGCCCAGGAAACCCCGGGAGACGCCGACATCGGCGATGTAGCCGATGATGGCGATCGCCCCGGCCAGGCGCAGGCTGGCTGAGCTGACCCGCCGGTACTCGTCCGCCCCGTAGCCGATCACCCGGTCGTCGTAGCAGCCGAGCGCCTTGAGCGAGATCAGCCAGGCCAGCACCAACCCGGGGGCGACAAGCACGTACGGGATTTCCGAGCCGGTCGGCTCGTCGTCACCGAAACGGGCGACGTACCCGATCAGCAACGCGATGATGAGGATGGTGGTGTCCAGCACCACCAGAACCCGGACGTAGGACCGTTCGTCGGCGCGCGCCACCAGCCCGGCGCGTCGATCGTCCGGCTCCGCCGACGTGGCGGGGGTCAACAGTGTCGCCACGCTCACCGGCCCTCCCACTCTGTACAGGATGGCCCCGGCCGACGGGTCGGTCCGGAGGCGGACCGACTATGCCGGAACAGTCGACATCCTGCCTTGACAACTATGACTGCCGATTGCTTCCGACGTATTGCCGTCACTTTTCTTCAACAACCTGGTGGCCGAAAAGGGGCCTGCCACACCGAATTGACGGTACGGCAGGCCCCTGGACGTCTGAGCGTCGGATCAGCGTGGCGCTGGCGGACGCCGTGCGATGGCGCTGAGGAAGATGCTGCCGATCTCGCTCGGGTCCTTCGTGACGAAGACGTCGCCACCGGTCACCTTGGTGATCGACTCCAGCTCTGCCTTGCTGACGCCCTCGCCGATACCGATCATGATGACCTGGACCGGCCGCTCCGGGTCGGCGATCTGCTTGAGCTTGCCGAGCAGCTGCTGCTGGTTGAGGCCGTTGTCGTCCTCGTTCTTGCCGTCGGTGAACAGCACGATCGAGTTGACCCGGCCCGGCTGCCAGTTTTCCTGCACCGCCTGGTAGGCGGCCAGCATGGTGTCGTAGAGGCCGGTGTCACCGCTGGAAGGCTTGACGGTGGCGAGGGCGCCCTCCAACTGGGCCCGCTGACCGGAGAGCGGCCCGATCGGGACCAGCTCGCGGTAGTCCCGGTTGCCGACGAGCTTGGTGGAGAAGGTCCACAGGCCGATCGACCAGGAGTCGTCGAAGAGGCCGAGGCCGCGACGGGCCGCGTCGACGGTGACCTCTTCCCTGCTGCGGTTGTTGGCGCTGGGCACCGGTTCCTTCATCGAGCCGGAGACGTCGATGACGGCGAGCATCCGACCGGACTGGGTGGCGATCGACCAGCTGGAGACGACCCGCTGGATGGCGGCCGGGTCGAGGCCACCCGCCGCGGTGCCACCGTTCGCCGGTGCGGTCGGCGCGCCGCCGGACGGGCTCGGAGCACCCTGTGGCGCCTTGAAACCATCTCCCCAGTTGCCGTCCGGCGCGCGCAGCGACTGCGCGGCGAGCCGGTTGCGGAAGTTCGGGCTGGTGAGCAGCTCGTACAGCACCTTGGCCGCCGACGCCTTGCTCGGCTCGATGCCGGGCAGCACCGCGTACGGGTAGTCCAGCGGCATCGGCGCCGGCTCCATGTAGAGCGCGGCCAGCGGCACCGGCGGCTTCTTGCTGTTGTACGCGATCACGTCTTCTTCGGACAGAGCCGCCGCGCCGAGACCGCTCGCGATGGACGTCGAGTCGTTGGCCGTGGGGAAGCGGGCCAGCAGGTCGTTGCGGAGCGAGGAACGCCCGGTGGCCAGTGCGCGGAGCGCCCCGACGGTGTTGCGCTGGGCGTCGCCGCCGGCGCCGTTCGCCGCGGCGGTCAGCGAGAGCAGACCGGACAGGCCCGCAGCGTCGCGGGTCGGCTCGACGATCCCGGTCCGCAGCGGAGAGCTGGTGTTGTTGACCTGCTTGAGCAGGTCGGTCCAGTTGAACTTCTTGTCCGGCCAGCCCAGTCGGGTGGCGATCGGCTCGGGCATCGCGACGACGATCGGGCTGCGCGCGATGGACTGGCCGTTGGTCGGAGCGAACGCCGTCGCGTCCTTCTTCAGCCGCAGCAGCCAGGTCGAGGAGTCGGGCACCCAGACATCCGGGCTGACGGCGGTGCCGCTGGCCTGCCCCACACCGGCCAGCAGGGCCCCGTGCTTGGCCGCCACCACGGCCGCCACGTCGACCGGGTCGGACGCGGACACGTCGACGCGGATGCAGGTCGGGCCCACCGCCGCGCCGTCCTTCACCCACTGGGACGCGGCAGCGTCCACCGCTGGCGCGAGTTCGGAGGCGACCGCCACGGCTAGTCGGATCTCTCCCGAGCAGCTGGGCTGGATCAACTCCTGGTAACCGAACCACGCGCCCGTCGTCACGACGAGCACACCCGCCGTTGCTGCGGCGGCGGCTAGGTGGAGTTTCGAACGCATGCGATGGCGGCCTGCTGACACGGTGACCATCTTGCGTACTAGGTGCCGTCTCTGCCACATCCGTTCGGACTAAAGTTACGGAGGAGAAACAGTTGACCACTTTTTTGCAACACAGAGTGACGGGGCAGCCTCGCGGCGTTGCCAAACCAGTGCCACCCTCACGTCTATTTAGCGAGCGTTCAGGGCAGGACGCACGTCGGGCTCGGCACCGGCACCGGCTCGCCGGCCGCCTCCAGGACGCCGGTGTCGGCGTCGCGACGGAACACCCGCACCGTGTCCGCCCGCTCGTCGGCGACGTAGAGGTGCTCCCCGATGAGGGCGAAGTGCCGGGGCCACTCCCCTCCGGTGTCCACTTCGGCCACCAGCTCGGGCAACTCCCCTGCCACTGCGAAGACCGCCAGCGTCCCCACCCCACGGTTGGCGACGTAGAGGAACCGGCCGTCCGGGGCGACCGCGACCTCCGACGGCTGGACGTGACCGGCGCGCCCGCTCGCCTCGACCCGCCCGCGCTGGTGCAACGCGCCGTCGTCGGTCAGCTCGTAGGCGGTGACCGAGGCGTCCAGCTCACCGACGACGTAGCAGCGCCGTCCGTCCGGGTGCCGGGCCAGGTGCCGGGGGCCGGTGCCGGGCTTCGTACGCACCCGGGGCGCACTCGGCACCAGTCGTCCGGTCGCTTCGTCCAGGTCGTACCGGTAGACCGAGTCGGTGCCGAGATCCACGCCGAAGATCGGCCCTTGGCCCGCACCGGGCGAGACCATGTGGGCGTGGGCGTGGTCCTGGCGCTCCGGGTCGGGGCCGTGCCCCTCGTGCACCACCAGGTCGGTGCGCTCGCCGGGCACGCCCTGCGGGTCGAGCGGGAAGACCGCGATGCTGCCGCTGCCGTAGTTGGCCGCCAGCAGGTGACCGCCACCGGGCAGCACCGCGAGGTGGCAGGGCTCCGCGCCGCCGGTCGACCGACTGCCGAGCGGGTCCAACGCGCCGTCCGCACCGACCTGCCAGGCGCTGATCTCGCCGTCCGTCAGCTCGTTGACCGCGTACAGCACCGGCTGGGTGGGGTGCCGCACCAGGAAAGAGGGGGACGGGGTGACCGCCACAGTGCCGAGCGGGGTCAGCGCCCCGGTCCTCGGGTCGCGACGCGCGGCGACGATGCCGCTGCCCCGCCCGCCGCTCTGCGCGGTGTAACCCCCGATGTGGACGACCTCACCCTGACCGCTCACGCCCAACTCCTCCGCCGGCAACCTTCGTTGATCCAACCAGAGGCTGCCCGCGTTGCCCGCCCGTTAACCGGCTTTTCGGCCCGGATCTCAGGCCGCCGGCACCGGCTCACCGCGCTGTCGGGCGACGTGCTCCACCAGAGAGATCAAAACCATCTTCCCGGACTGCCGGTCCCGGGCGTCGCAGAGCACCATCGGTACGTCCGGGTCCAGGTCGAGCGCTCGGCGTACGGTCTCCAGGTTGAACCGGCGGGAGTCGTCGAAACAGTTCACGCCCACCACGAACGGGATTCCCCGCTGCTCGAAGTAGTCGATGGAGGGGAAGCAGTCGGCCAACCGCCGGGTGTCGGCGAGCACCACGGCACCGAGCGCGCCGAAGGCCAGCTCGTCCCAGAGGAACCAGAACCGGTCCTGGCCCGGCGTGCCGAACAGGTAGACCTGAAGGTCCTCGTTGATGGTGATGCGGCCGAAGTCCATCGCCACAGTGGTGGTGGACTTGCCCTCCACGCCGGAGAGGTCGTCGGTGCCGATCCCGGCACCGGTGAGCACCTCCTCGGTCTGCAACGGACGGACCTCGCTCAGGGCGCTCACCAAGGTCGTCTTGCCAGCTCCGAAGCCTCCCGCGATGAGGATCTTCAGTGCCAGCGGGATGGTGGTGCTGGTGCCCACCTGGTCATAGCGCACGGAGTCCACTGACCACCGCCTTGAGGATGTCGTCGTCGGGAAGGATGCCGGCGGCCGGCGGCTCGTGCACCGCGACCAGGCCCTCGGCGAGGAGATCACCGAGCAGTACCCGGACCACGCCGACCGCGAGGTCCAGCTCGGCTGCCAGTTCGGCCACCGACACCGGCCGGTGGGCCAACGTGACCAGCCGTCGATGCTCCGGCAGCAGATGCGATTGGCGTGTCGCGTCGACGTCCGAACCGGCCAACACGAACGCGACCAGGTTGAATCCGTCGACGGCAGGGCGTACTCGGCCTCCGGTGAGGGTGTACGGGCGCATCACCGGGCCGGCTTCACCGTCCAGCCACTCGTGCTGCGGCCCGGGCGGTTCAGTCCGCATCTCCGGCACCCGCCGCCGATCGGGCCGGCGCGGCGAGGCTCTCCCCCACGCGGATCACCAGCATCGCCATCTCGTACGCGACCAGCCCGATGTCCGCGTCGGCGTCGCTCACCACGGCCAGGCAGGCACCCTGCCCGGCGGCGGTGACGAAGAGGTACGCCTCCTCCATCTCCACCACTGTCTGCCGGACCGGGCCGCCGTCCACGTGCCGGCTGGCGCCTCGGGCGAGGCTGGAGAAGCCGGCGGCGAGCGCACAGAGGTGCTCGGCGTCGGAGCGCTCCAGCTCGGCCGAGCAGCCGAGCAGCAGGCCGTCGGCGGAGAGCACCACCGCCTCGCGGGCGGCGGGTACCCGTTGCACCAGTTCGTCGAGCAACCAGTCCAGGCCGGCGCTCTGCTTCGTCGAATGCGGCACTAGGCGTCCCTCTCAGTCGCGGTCGGGGGTTCGGGGGTCGTCGGCGGGTCGGTGGGGGCCGCCTGGACCGCCGGGCCGGTCGACGCTGGCGGGCCGGTCGGCGCTGGCGGGGTGATGGCGGTGGCGCGTCCGCGCGCCGTGCCGGCCTGGAGCGCCGCCATCACCTGGCGGACCTCCTCCGGCGAGCGGGGCGACGGCGTGTCGGTGACGGTCGAGCGGGGCTGGGCGGCGGGGGTACGACGTCGCACCCGGCGGGGCAGTCCATCCAGCTCGTCGTCCGGCTCGTCGGGGGTGGCCGACCCCTCGGCGGGTGCGACGGTAGAGGTCGGCGCTCCGGCGGGCGGGGCCGTGCTGGCGGACGGGGCCGTCGGCGGGCGGGTACGGGGGCGGGTCACGGCGCCCCGGCGCGCCGTCCGGGCCAGCCGCCGGCTCGGGTCGGCCGACGCGGTGTCGAGCGTGGCAGGGTCGGGGCCGGCCGGCGGCTCGGTGGTGACCAGGTCGCCGGGGACCAGCACCACGGCGGTCACGCCCCCCTCCCCGGATGGGCGCAACAGCACCCGTACGCCGTGCCGGGCCGCCAGCCGGGCCACCACGAACAGGCCGAGTCGGGCGCTCTGCGCCGGGTCGAACTCGGGCGAGCTGGCCAGTCGGGTGTTGGCGGTCTCCAGTGCCGCGGCGGACATGCCCAGCCCCTGATCGGTGATCTCCAGGGCGTACCCGTCGGCGACCTGCGCGCCGGTGACGGTGACCCGGGTGTCCGGCGGGGAGAAGGCGGTGGCGTTCTCGAACAGCTCGGCGAGCAGGTGGATGACGTCGCCGACTGCCCGCCCCAGCACGCCGGCCGGCTGCACGGCCTTGACGTCCACCCGTTCGTACGCCTCGACCTCGGAGATCGCGCCACGGATCACGTCGACCATCGCGACCGGGTTCCGCCAACCCCGACCGGGCGCGGAGCCGGCGAGGATGACCAGATCCTCGGCGTGCCGGCGCAGCCGGGTGGCCAGGTGGTCGACCTGGAACAGCTCGGCCAGCTCGTCCGGGTCCTCGCTACGCCGCTCCATCCGGTCCAGCAGGTGCAACTGACGGTGCACCAGGCTCTGGCTGCGTCGGGCGATGTTGAGGAAGACCTCGTTGAGCCCGCGACGCAGGGTGACCTCGTCCACCGCGGCCTGGACGGCGGTGCGCTGCACCTCGGTGAAGGCGCGCCCGACCTCGCCGATCTCGTCGTGGCCGTACTCCAGTGGCGGTGCCTCCCGGGCGACGTCGACCTGCTCGCCACGGCGCAGCCGGGCGACCACGTCGGGCAGCCGGTGCTCGGCCAGCTCCAGCGCTGCGGTGCGGACGCCGCTGAGCCTGCGGACCAGGGTGCGGCCGACCCGCAGCGCCACCAGTACCGAGACGACGACTGCGACGAGCCCGAGTACGCCGGCGGCGGCCAGCCGCACCAGGATGCGGACCGCCATCGGCACGGAACGGTCGGCGAGAGCGTCGGCCTCGGACAGTTCGAAGTCCCGCAGCTGTTGCTGTACCGCGTCCTGGCTGGCCTGCCAGGCCGCGGCGTCGACAGTCGGCCGACCGGACCGGTTGGGCACGACCAGGGCGTCCTGCATGCTGCGCAGCCGGGTGAACGCCTCGCTCTCGGTTAACCGCTGGTACGCGACCCGGCTGCTCTCGGGCAGGTCTGCCACGGCGCTCTCGGTGAGCCACCGTTGGTTGCCGATGGCCTGGACGAGCTGCGTGTGCTCCCCCTCGGCGAACCGTCCGGCGGTCAGCGCGCCGGCCAGCAGCGCGTCGCTCTGGCCCAGCAGTTCCCGGGAGCGACCCAGCGCGGTGAGCGCCAGCGCCTGCCGGTTGATGTCCGGGTCGGTGAGGGTCGCCATGCCGGCGAACGCCTGGAAGGCCGCGGCGACCATGCCGCTGTAGAGGCCGATCGCACCGGCCCGGTCCACCTTGCGCTCGTCGATGAACCTCCGCCCGTCGGGTAGCGCCGCCAGGGAGTTGACCAGCTGGTCGACCCGGGTTTCCAGCAGGTCGTCGGCGGCGTCGCGCAGCGGTTCCCCGTCCACCCGGCGGCGCAGCTCGGCGACCGCCCGGTCAGTGCGCCCGCGCTGCTCGGCGAGGGCGGGCAACTCGGTATCGCCGGCAAGCTGCACCACCGAGAGTCGGCGTTCCCGTTGCAGCTCGGTGACCACCGTCTCGCCGGGGCGACCCAGGTCGTACAACAGGGTGCGGGCGGAGAGAAGGTTCAGGGCGGGACCGAAGGTCAGCGTGGTCGCGAAGATCCACAGCGCCAGGAGCGCGGTCACCGGCGCGACGACCAACGCGGTCAGCTTCGAGCGGATCGGCCAGTCGCGGGTTTTCATCAGACCTCGCCCGTACAGGGTGGCAGGAGGGGTGCCGGCACCGCCGGGCACCGCGCCTGCCGGCTGCGCGCCCGGCCGCGTCGCCGGGCACCGGCGCGGGCGCCTTGGGCAGGATACGTAATCGGAGGCTGTTTCACTACCGCCCGTGTCGTCACCGCCCAAGCGCCGCTTCCGGGATGAATCAGGTCTCGGCCGGTGAGTGGTTGCGCCCCTCGTCAGGAAAGTGTCTCGGATCGGGATTGGCGATCACTGCGCGGAGGGAATAGCAGAGGGCGAAGGAGGAGCCCATGTCGCCCACGCAGATAGTCGTCATCGTGCTCGTCGTGCTGGTGATCGTCGCGGTGCTGGCCGTGGCCGCCCGCTCGCTCAACAACCGTCGGGCCCTGCGCAACCGGTTCGGGCCGGAGTACGACCGGGTGGTGGCGGAACAGGACAGCCGGTCCGCCGCGGAGCGCGAACTGCGCGACCGGGAACGCCGGCATGCCGAGCTCACGCTCACCCCACTCACCCCGGAGTCCCGGGCTCGCTACGCCGCGGCCTGGGAGGAACTCCAGGTCCGCTTCATCGACTCCCCCGGCGAGACGGTGGGCGACGCGGACGAACTGGTCACCCGGCTCATCGAGGAGCAGGGCTACCCGACCGGTGACTTCTCCGACCAGATCGCCCACCTCTCCGTCGAACACGCCCGCACTCTGACCAACTACCGGGACGCGCACGAGATCCACCTGCGCAACTCCCGGGGCGAGGCCAGCACCGAGGAGCTGCGGCAGGCGGTCGTGCACTACCGCGCACTCTTCGCCGACCTGCTGGGCGAGGAGCCGGTCGGCCACCGCACGCCCGAACAGCGCCACCACCCGGACCACGACGCCACGAGCCGCTGAGGAGGCCACCGATGCGCCAGGAAGAGCAGCAGGTGAGCAACGACCACCCGGAGGCCGTCCGCTCCGCGCCCGTGCCGGTACCCCCGGCCGGCGACCGGGCCGACCGCTCCGACGTCCCGGAGGACGCCCTCGACGACCGGGGCACCTTCGACGACCAGACCGCCGCCCACGAGCGGGCCGACGACACCGACCGGGACGCCGCGTACGACCCGGCCGACGACGAGCTGACCGACGACGCCGACCCGCGCCACCGGCGCGACAACCGGTCCACCGACGAGGGCGGTTTCCACGAGCCGGGGCCGCTGCCGACGACGTTCGGCGCCACCACGGTGGCCGACGCGGTGGCCGCCTCCGCGCTGGCCAGCCCGCACCCGCAGGATCAGCCGGACCCGAGGGCCGAGCGGACCGCCCAGCCGGGCGACGGCGCCGAGGACGGTGAGCGGGAGGGCCTGCGCGCCGACCCCACCGCCGAGCTGCACCGCCGCGACGCGTACGTCGACGACAGCACGGACGTCGACGACAGCACCGACCTGGACGACCGGGACGACTCGGACACGTCCGCGCGCACCGTCGTCGCGCCGGGGAGCACTGACGGCGACCCTGAGCGGCGCGGCGACCTGACCGGCGACCGGGACGCCGCGACGGCGGGCGCAGCCGGCTACGGCAGCGCGACACCCGAGATGGTCGACCCGGACGCGGACGGCGAACCGGCCCCCGGCGACGACACCAGCCCCACGCTGGAGTCCGCCGGAACATCCCGACCCTCCGGGTCGACAGTCGCTACCGAGGCGGCCACCCTCCTCGACACGGACACCGCGCAGGGCTTCCGGGACCGCTGGCGGGACGTGCAGCTGCGTTTCGTCGACGACCCGCAGGCGGCTGCCGGTGAGGCGCAGTCACTGGTGGAGGAGGCCATCCAGGCCCTCTCCTCGGCGCTGGCCGCCCAGAAGAGCACGCTGGGCGGGTGGCAGGACGCCGGCTCGGCCGACACCGAGCAACTGCGGATGGCGGTCCGCAACTACCGGGACTTCCTGGACCGCGTACTCGGTCGCTGAGTCCACCCGAGCGACACTGGCGCCCCGGCCGAAACGGCCGGGGCGCCCTTCTGTGTACCGATCCCGCCAGACCGCCGGAACGGCCCAGACACGCCCGGGCGCGACCTCGGGGAGTGAAACCGCGCAGACGGGGTAATAGGGCGCGCGCGAACTCAGCAGCGCGGACGTCCGACGAGGGGTGACGGGATGGACGGCGACGGTCTCCGGCTCAACATGAACGGCCTGGACTACCTGATCCTGGCGCTGTACTTCGTCACCGTCCTCGGGGTCGGCTTCGCCGCGCGCCGGGCCATCCGGACCAGCGTCGACTTCTTCCTCTCCGGTCGCTCCCTGCCGGCCTGGGTGACCGGTCTCGCCTTCGTCTCGGCGAACCTGGGCGCGTTGGAGATCATCGGAATGGCCGCCAACGGGGCCCAGTACGGCGTCATGACGGTCCACTACTACTGGATCGGCGCGGTCCCGGCGATGGTGTTCCTGGGCATCGTGATGATGCCCTTCTACTACGGCTCGAAGGTCCGCAGCGTGCCGGAGTACCTGCGGCTGCGCTTCAACCGCCCCACCCACCTGCTCAACGCGATCAGCTTCGCCGTCGCCCAGGTGCTGATCGCCGGCGTGAACCTGTACGCGCTGGCGCTCGTCATGCAGGCGCTGCTCGGCTGGCCGCTCTGGACGGCGATCGTGGTCGGCGCGGCGATCGTGCTGGCGTACATCACCATCGGCGGCCTGTCCGGGGCGATCTACAACGAGGTGCTCCAGTTCTTCGTCATCCTGGCCGGCCTCATCCCGGTCACAGTGATCGGCCTGGTCAAGGTCGGCGGGTGGAACGGCCTGATGGACGCGGTCGGCGACACCAAGCTCGGCGAGGCCGGCCTGCACGCGTGGCAGGACACCGGCAGCACGGCCAACCCGCTGGGCGCGCACTGGATCGGCATCGTCTTCGGCCTCGGCTTCGTGCTGTCGTTCGGCTACTGGACGACGAACTTCGCCGAGGTGCAGCGGGCCCTCTCGGCCAAGAACATGAGCGCCGCCCGGCGTACGCCGATCATCGCCGCGTACCCGAAGCTGTTCATCCCCCTGGTCACGATCATCCCCGGCCTGGTGGCCCTGGTCACGGTGAAGGGCCTCGGCGCGGAGAGCGGCGACCTCCAGTACAACAACGCCATCCCGCTGCTGATGCGCGACCTGCTCCCCAACGGCGTGCTCGGGGTCGCGGTCACCGGCCTGCTCGCCTCGTTCATGGCCGGCATGGCGGCCAATGTGAGCGGCTTCAACACCGTCTTCACCTACGACATCTGGCAGGCGTACATCCGCCGTGACCGGTCGGACGAGTACTACCTGCGCATCGGCCGGTGGGCGACGGTCGCCGCCGTCGTGATCGGGATCGGCACCGCGTTCATCGCGGCCGGGTTCAGCAACATCATGAACTACATCCAGGCACTCTTCTCCGTCTTCAACGCGCCGCTGTTCGCCACCTTCATCATCGGCATGTTCTGGAAGCGGATGACCGCGCTCGCCGGCTTCTGGTCGCTGCTGCTGGGCACCCTGGTGTCGCTGAGCCTCTACCTGCTCTACAAGGGCGGGGTGATCGATTTCAACTCCGACCTGGAGGAGAGCTTCTGGGGCGCCGGTCTGGCGTTCGTCACGGCGGTGGTGGTCGCCGCGATCGTCACCCCGCTCACCTCACCCAAGCGGGACGAGGAGTTGCGCGGGTTGGTGTACGGCATGGGCGGCGTCGACCTGAAGGGCGATGTGCTCGCCGGGGACGCCGCCTGGTACCGCTCCCCGGTGCTGCTCGGTCTGATTGCGGTCGCGCTGGCCGCCCTCTTCTACATCCCGGTCTTCTGAGGAAAGGGGTCGGCAGATGAGCAACGACGGCCAGCCGGCACAGGACCCACTGATCGACGAGGCACAGGCGGAGCAGCGGCGCTCGGCCGCGGCCCGGTTGTTCGACATCCGCCGTGTGATCGGTGGCCTCTTCGTCGCGTACGGGGTCATCGTCACGCTGATCGGCATCTTCGACAGCCGAGCCGAGATCGACAAGGCCGAAGGCGTACGGATCAACCTGTGGGCGGGGCTGGCGATGCTCGTGTTCGGTCTGCTCATGCTGCTCTGGCAGTGGTGGCGCCCAGCGGAGGCGCCGGAGCCGAACGAGCAGCAGCCCGACGCCTGACCGCACTGCGCTGGCACGGCCCGCCCCGACCGCCGGGCGGTGCGGCATGAGCGCGGCACGAAGGGGTACGCGGGGGAATCAGGCACCGTGTCGGACCCAGGAGGCAGCACCATGACCGATCGCGATGGCCAATCGCCGCTGGAGGACAGCCCCGAGGTGGCCTCGGCGGTGGACGATGACGCCACCGTGCCGCAACTGCGGACCGGGGGTGGCCCGGACCGGGACACACCGGGCTTCGCCGAACCCCGCGGTCGACCGGGCGACCTCGCACCCGACACCGACGAGCTGATCGGTGACCCGTACGCCGCCGGCACCGGGGCGACCGGGACGGGCACCGGTGCCGGCGGGGACAACATCCGCACCGGGGGCGAGCAGCCCTGGGAGCCGGAGGACCTGGTGATGGCCCGCGGGCAGGATCTGACACCGGAGAACCTGGAAAAGGCCCGCCGTGACCTGGCCGAGCAGGGCCAGGCGGCCCGGCCCGGACTGCGCCGGCACGCTCGGCGTGGGCCCGTCACCGGGTGCCCGGCGTACGTCGATCACCTGACCGGTCAGGTCGGAGATC
>NZ_JBEZEH010000132.1:0-19657 GCF_040648775.1 Micromonospora sp. NPDC049089 | reverse complement strand
ACCGCTCGCCCCTGGAGGAGGGCGATGGCCGAGCGCGAGCCCCAGGCGTAGTCCCGGATCGGCCCGTACAGTGGCTCCACGCGTCAGCCCCCGGGCCGCCCGGCCGGCTCGCCCGACGTGTCCTGCGGCTGCGGCACCGCGGTGTCGGCCGCGGCACCGGTGCCGGCCTCGGCGGCAGCGGTGCTGTAGACGTCCGGCTCCAGATAGATCACCCGGGCGATCGGCACCGCGGCGCGGATCCGCGCCTCGACGGCGTTGATGCCACGGGCCAGGTCGTGGGCGCTCTCCCACTCCGGAACGGCGATCTTGGCGGCCACCATCAGCTCTTCCGGGCCCAGGTAGAGCGTCTTCATGTGGATGATCCGCTCCACCTCGGGGCCGTCGGTGACGGCCCGCTCGATGGCAGCCAGCTCGGACGCCTCGGCGCCCTCACCGAGCAGCAGGCTCTTCGTCTCGATGGCCAGCACGACGGCGATGACCACCAGCAGGATGCCGATCATCGCGGTGCCGGCGGCGTCCCACTCGCCGTTGCCGGTGATCAGCGTCATGGTGACGCCGAACAGGGCGAACACCAGACCGACCAGGGCGCCGAAGTCCTCCAGGAGCACCACCGGCAGCTCCGGCGCCTTGGCCCGGCGGATGAAACGCACCCAGGACTGGTTGCCCCGGATGTGGTTGGACTCCTTGATGGCGGTCCGGAAGGAGAACGACTCCATGATGATCGCCAACACCAGCACGACCACCGGCAGCCAGTGCCAGGACTCGATGCCGCCCTTGTCATGCCACTTGTGGTACGCCTCGTAGAGCGCGAACAGGCCACCGATGCTGAACAGCACGATGGACACGATGAACGCGTAGATGTAGCGCTCCCGGCCGTACCCGAACGGGTGTTCCGGTGTGGCCGCGCGCTTCGCCCGCTTGCCGCCGAGCAGCAGCAGACCCTGGTTGCCGGAGTCGGCGACCGAGTGGACCGCCTCGGCCAGCATCGACGACGAGCCGGAGAGCAGGAACGCGATGAACTTGGTGACGGCGATGCCGACGTTGGCCAGCAGGGCGGCGACAATCGCCTTCGTCCCACCGTTGGCGCTCATGCCACCGCTCCGCTTCGCCGCACGAAGCCGCTCGGTCCGCGCATGATGCGCCGCCCCGTACGTTCGTTCACTGGTTCGACAGCTCCTTCATCTCGGTGATGGCCGGAACGGCCATCGGGTCCAACCCGTGTGCCAGAGCAAGGTAGATCGAGGCGAAATCCGGAACGGCGATCAGCGACGCCAGCCGCTCCAGGGCGGAGCCGCCCTCGGCGGTCACCACGTCGCACCGCACGCCACGGCGCTCCGCGAGGGTCTGCACCGCGTCCGCACGGCGCTCCTCGACGGCGAGCGGCTCGTCGGTGTCGTCCTCGGCGTTGAGCCCGCCGTCGCGCAGCAGCACCAGCCGCAGCCGGGTGCCCTCACCGTCGTCCTCGGCCGGGTCGGCGAAGATGTCCCGCTCCCCCTCGGCCAGGCCGCCGAAGACGCCGTCGAGCAGCCCGACCCGACCCCGCCCGGCCTCACCCAACGCTCCGGTGACCACCGGGTAGCGGGCGTTTGCCGACAGGGTGTCGCCGAACCGGCGGGCCGCCACCGTGGCCAGCGGGGACGAACCCCAGACGATGGGGATCGAGCCGGCCAGGCCCAGGGCCAGTGACTTCGCCGGGTTGACGAAGGACTCGGCCGCGGACCGGCAGCGGTCCGCGTCCGCGTCGAGCCGGGACGCGGTCTCGGCCAGGTCCGCCTCGTTGACCTTCACGAGCCCGAGGGAACGGGCGGCGAGCAGGACCGGCACCGTGAGCGCCCAGAGGCTGGCCCGGGCCGGGGCACGCCGGGGCACCGGGATGAACGGCGCCCGGGCCTGCTCGGCGATCGACTGCAACTGCGAATCCGGGGCACCCACGGCGACGAGTCGGGCACCACGGCGGTGGGCCGCCTCGGCGGCGCCGAGCGCCTCCGGGCTACGTCCGGACGCGCTCACCGCGATCACCACGTCGGCCGCGCCCACCCAACCGGGCACGCCGGCAGAGCGGTGCCCGATGATCGGGACCGGGCAGCGCGGGCCGGCGACAGTGGCCAGCACGTCACCGGTACGCCCGGCGGTGCCGATGCCGGCGATCACGACGGCTCGGGGCCGCCCGTCGTCGGCGAGCACCGCGAGGTTCGCCTCGGCTGCCAGTGCGGCGCTCTCGCGAACCTGCGCACCGGCCGACGCCGTGTGCCGGAGCATGCCGCCCGGGTCGGCCTCGGCCAACGCCTGCGAGTTGTCGAGCAGGGCCTCGTCGGCGTCACGGCGCCCACTGACCCCGGCCGTACCGTCGATCATGAGGACTGCCCGGGGCCGCCGCGCGCCTCGTCGAGCAGCAGCACCGGCACGTCGTCGCGGACCTCGAAGATCCGGCCGCACTCCGTGCAGGTCAACGTCTGCGCCTCGGCGTCATAGGTGAGCGGGGCGTGGTGCGTGTCCGGACAGGCAAGGATCTCCAGCAACTGCGGATCCAGGGCCATGGCACGGCTCCTTCCACGTGTACGGCTTGACCGACGGCGGTGCCGACCGGCGCAGGCGATCTTATCGGCGAACGCGGTCGAGCACGTCGTCCCGGAGCGAGACCATCCGATCCCGGGTGGGCGCCTCGACGTTGAGCCGCAGCAGCGGCTCCGTGTTGGAGGCGCGCAGGTTGAACCAGGCGCCGTCGGGGAAACGCAGGGTGAGCCCGTCCATCTCGTCAGCGACCGCGTCGGGATACGCGGCACGCACCTCGGCCACCGCCGCCGCCTGGTCGGTCACCGTCGAGTTGATCTCGCCGGAGGCGATGTAGCGCTCGTACTCACCGGCCAACACGGACAGCGGCAGCGACTGCTCACCCAGCGCGGCCAACGTGTGCATCGCGGCGAGCATCCCGGTGTCGGCGAACCAGAAGTCCCGGAAGTAGTAGTGCGCGGAGTGTTCGCCGCCGAAGACGGCGTTGGTGCGGGCCATCTCCGCCTTGATGAAGGAGTGCCCGACCCGGGCGACGACCGGCTTCCCACCGTGCTCCCGGATGATCTCCGCGACGGCGCTGGAGGTGATAAGGCCGTGGATCACCGTGGAACCCGGGTGCTTGGCCAGCTCACGGGCGGCGACGAGTGCGGTGATCGCCGACGGTGAGACCGGTTCGCCGCGCTCGTCCACCACGAAGCACCGGTCGGCGTCACCGTCGAAGGCCAACCCGATGTCCGCCCCGTGCTCGACCACAGCGCGCTGAAGGTCGACCAGGTTCGCCGGGTCGAGTGGGTTGGCCTCGTGGTTGGGGAAGCTGCCGTCCAACTCGAAGTAGAGCGGCACGATCTCCAGCGGCAGCGGCGACAGGGCCGCGTCGCCCAGCACCGTCGGAACGGTGAAGCCACCCATGCCGTTGCCGGCGTCGACGACCACCTTCAACGGCCGGATACCCGACAGGTCGACCAGCTTGCGCAGGTAGCCGGCGTAGTCGGGGAGCAGGTCGCGCCGCTCGGCGGGCCGGGTCGGCGCTCCGGCGGGACGAGCGTCGCCCGAGTCCAGGAGTGCCTGGGCCCGCTCCCGGATCTCGGCCAGGCCGCTCTCCTGGCCGATCGGGCGCGCGCCGGAGCGGCACATCTTGATGCCGTTGTACTGCGCGGGGTTGTGGCTGGCGGTGAACATCGCGCCGGGCAGGTCGAGCGAGCCGGACGCGTAGTAGAGCAGGTCGGTGGACGCGAGGCCGATCTCGATCACCGAGCGGCCCTCGGCGCGTACGCCGGTGGCGAACGCGGCGGCCAGGCCGGGCGAGGTGGCCCGCATGTCGTACCCGACGACGACGGCGTCGCCCGGCTCGTCGGTGGAGTTGAGCAGTTGGGTGAAGGCGGCGCCCAGTGCCTCGGCGGCCCGTTCGTCCCACTGGTCCGGCACCGTCCCGCGGACGTCGTAGGCCTTCACAATCTGGGACAGATCAGACACGTGTTCCACTCCTTGGCCGCAGGTTAGACACCGATCCTGAGCCTAACGGAGGGCCGGGCCGTCCTCCGCTCAGCCGGGGAGGCGGGGGATGAACACGGTGTGGCCGTCACCGTCGGTGGGCGGGTCACCGGGCTTCGGGCGGCCGTCGGGCCGGCCCGGCATCGGCTGGGTGGCCTCCGGCGCGGGGGTGTCCGGCCGGGCACCGTAAACCCCGCCGGTGGCGGGACGCGGTGACGGCACCGCACCACCCCAGCCGGCGGCCGGCGGCTGCTGGCCGTACACCTGACCGGGGCGACCGGGCGCGGCCGGCAACCCACCCCCGGCCCGGTAGGTGGTGCCGCCGGGGTTGCCCGGCAGGGTGTCGGGCGCCTCGTCGGACGGCTTGCGGTCCTGCCGTGAGCGGCGGAACAGCAGCACGATGAGCAGCAGCCCGACCGCCACCAGCACAATGCCGAAGTACATCACCGGCGATCCTCCCCCTGACGACTCAGCGGCGGTCGCCGTGGTGCTCGGCGCCGCGGAGACGCCGCCCTGCGCCGCCGGGTTCACCGCCTCGTCGACGGTCGCGACCTCGGTCGGGCTCGGAGTCGGCGACGGCGTCTTCGACCGCGACGGAGTCGGCGACGGAGTGACCCGCGCTCCGGTCAGCCGCGCCGCATCGGTGGCGCGACCCAGCGTCTGGCCAGAGGCGCTGATGCCCACGCCCGTGACCACGAGACGGCCACCCGGCGAACCCGCCGCGAACGCCACCCGGTAGCGCACCGTGATGCCCTTGCCCTTGCACAGCGTCGGCTTCAAGGGTGACGTCTGCGCTGTCGCCACGGTGCCGGTGCCGCCGGTGACGGCCACCGGGAACCAGCGCCCGCCCGCGTTGACCTCGACCGCCACCTGGTTCGGCTGGAGGCCCTGGAGGCTGAAGCCCAGCGCGGTACGCAGCAGGACACACCCGTCGGTGCGCTTGCGCACCGAGACGTTCACCCCCTGCGCGGAACCACCGGCGGCGAAGCTGCTGGCCGCGCCCACCCGGACCGAGTCCTGGTCGGCCAGCGCCGGTGACGCACCGAGCATCACCAGGCCGCCCGCAAGACCGCAGACCGCCGCGAGCCGTGCCACGCGTCGACGCACTGTCATGATTACCTCGCCGTTCTCCCCGGGTGGGGTCCGCCGGCCAGGCTACTACCGGCCCACCTGTCCCACCGGTCATAGAGCGCCCCGCATGTGTGCGGCGTTACGGTTTAGCGCCCCTCCCGCCGACCTCCCGACAGCCAGACTGACCAGCCAATCAGCGGGCGCGCTCCGCCTCGGCCAGGGCGTCACGGCACAGCCGGTCAGCGGTGCGGGTGGTCTCCGGCGGCGCGCGCCATGATCCACTCGGCTTCACGGAAGTCGGGTGGTCCCGCCGCCCCGGATGCCCCGACATCAATGAACCGGAGTCGATCACCCTCGACCTGAGGCACCGACGCCATCCCCGGCGGCCCCGCCCTCCTGGGCAGGATCACGGCCGGCCCGGCCCCTGATCGCACCCAGGCCGAGGGCGAAGGCAGTACAGAAGGCGATACCGAAGGCAACGCCACCCTTCGCACCGAACACGGGAATGCCGATCGCCAGACCGATCAGGAGGCCGACCGGCCAGGCCCAGACAGTGGACCTGACGCTCTGCGTACCAGATTTCGCCACGCGTCGATCTTATTCGGCCCCGCGAGGGCCCCGCGGATCGCTCCGACGCTCAGGCAAGCCCACGCCTACTGCGCTCTCCCGATGTCGGGGTCCGCGCCAGGATCGCCGGCCGCGCGAAGCTGCTCCTCGAACATGACGAACGTCCGCTGCCGAATCCCACGAATGAGCGCCTGCTCCTTCGGCGTCAGGTGACGATCCTCGGCCTTCGCCACGTCCCTGACCGCCTGCACCGTCTCGTAGAGAGCGAAGATCGGGCCTTCGCCCTCGAGATAGTGAGCCCGAAATCGCTCCACCTCCTGCACGAAGTCCTCAGGAGAGCGCCGGAATACTTCGCCCCCGATGTCGAAGACGATCTCGCTGAACAACTCGTTCTTCTCCTGCCAAGCGCCAGTGTCGATCGCGACACGCCAAACCCTGGCGCCGCCGTCAGGCGTCTCCACTATTTTCACCGGCGACTGGTAGTACAGGTAGTAGGACGGGAGCACCAGACCTGGCATTTGGGCCATCAAGCGTTCCCCTCGTAAGTCGACTGCAGCGCTTGCCAAAACAGCTGTTGTTCGCGACGGAGGATCCCGTCTGCAATCGCTCGCTCGCGCCTCGTCAACGCTCGACCCTCGATCCGGGCCAAGGCGTCCAGATCGCGGCGCACCTCATACAGCGCATGTTCCCAGACCGCGATCTCGTCGAGCGCTGCCAGGTGCAGGCGAAACTCCGCAAGGTGCCCGTTCCGGGTCCGCAGTACGAGTTGCACATCGCGGTAGCCGCTGTCCTCGGGAGACACGAACCGGTCCTGGCAACTTACGATCATGATGTCAGGGTGGTCGCGTATCCGCCCGAGTGCCGCGTAGAGGTCGTCGAGGTTGCGGAACTCGACCTTCGCGGCGGCCAGGTCGAGCAGCTTGGACGCATCGCCCTGGTGTTTGGCCACCTTGTCCTCAGCTCGACGACGATCCTTGGGCTGGGCACGCCATCCGGGCTCACCGACCCGACGATCACCGACAAGGGCTAGGGACGTCGCCAACTGATTCAGCTCCGCCTGAGCAACAGTTGCTGCCGCATAGAGATCGTCGAGGTAATGCTGCCGGTAGGAGGGGTCAGACTGCCGACGCTTCTCGAATCCCGGTTGGGTAGGTGGATCATCCGGAATCCGGATACTTGCGCTGATCCGCCGCTGGTCGTCCGTCAGTGGCGTTGGCTGTGGTTGATCCACACGATCAGCGGTTCCGGTTGTCTGTCCTGACACCCCGGGCCCCGCGGCTTCCTGCTGGGCGACGTCGTTCAGTACCTCGGCGAGGACGTCGATTGCCTGCTGATGGCTGGCCAGGTGATACAGGGTCAGCGGACGGGACGTCAGCGACGCCGCGAGTTCAGGCGTGGACTGGATCATGCGCGCCAGGTCCGGCTGCTGCACCAACTGGCGCACCAACTGCTCGGCCAGGTCGGGCTCGTTCGGGGGCGGCTCTCGTCGGGCGGCGTCGAGCGTGTCCCGGACCCGGTCGTCGGCGAACAGTCGCACGAGATCCCGCGCCGACGCTTCGTCCAGGCCCGGAACCAGCCGACGAAGGGTGGGGCTGTCGACCGCCGTCGCGAACTCCACGGGAGTCATCCCCGCCGCGAAAACGTCGTCCAGGCTGTTGGCCGACAGAACGGCGCGGGCACTACCGCCATCCGGTGTGGCGCTCGCTGGAACGTCAGCGTCGGGCGGCGGCGGGGCCGAGCCCGGGCCGTCGAGGAGCAGGTACATCCGGTTGATGTACGGGTCGCCGTGGCCGCCGTCGTCGCGCGTCGGCGGGTGATCCGGCAGGTCGGGCCGTTCGCTGAACCGGCCCCGGGGCAGTCCGCCGAGCGGCATCGGTCGGCCGTCTCCGCTCAGCACCAGCGCGTCGATGCCGACCACGTCGGGGTAGAGCGGCCGGTCCCGGACCACGCCGTTCTGTGGGTCCACGTAGAGCACTGTGCCGTTCTGGTTGAGCGCCACCCAGGCGTGCGAACCGCCGTGCGCCCACTCGGTGACCAGGAACGAGTAGCTGCCGTGCCCGCCCAGCAGCAGTTGGTCGTGCAGGTTGCGGTAGCCCCGGTCGGCGGCCTGCCGCGCCTGTGCGGAGTCCGTGCGTTGGCCGGACGCCGGGGCGAGGAGTTTCTGGAAGCGCCCGCCGGTCACGTCCTCCACCCGGCCCGGGCCGCCCGCCTCGCCACGGATGGGGCGTCGGATGTCACCGTCGAGGTAGCCGTCGAAGGTTCGTGGCGCCGACACGCGGGGGCGCCCGTGCACCCACGTCTCGAACAGCGACAGTGTGCAGTCCAGGCAGTTGATGCCCCGGGTGGCGTCGGCCGCGGGACCGCCGTCGTTGAGCAGCCCGAACCAGCCGCCGTGTCGGGGGTCGGCGGTGCGGGTGACGGTGCCGTCCGGTCCACGGGGCATCTGTCGTTCGACGTCGACCTGGTGCAGGGCGAGCGGTGGCCGGAGTCCTCCGGGCTGCCCGTACGGCCGGGAGTCGTCGATCGGCGGCGGATCGTCGTCGCCGGTGAGCATGGACGGGCCGGTGGTCTCCACCGCGCCGAGCGCGAGCGCGCCCACGTCCCGGTTGGCGTGTTCGAAGGTGGCGCTGATGTCCACGACCGGCGGGGCCGTGGTGCCGGCCAGCACCGCGTCTGCCAGGTCACGCCATTCGGCGTACGCGCGTGCTTCCTCGTTCGCGGCGCGCTGCCAGCCGTCGGCCCACTGCCGGTTGCCGGCCTGGTGCAGCTGACGGGCGTAGGTGGCGTACTCGACGGCTCGGCGATCGTGCTCCACGGCACGGGTGCGCAGTCGGGCGGCCTCGGACTGCCGGCGGTTGTTCTCGAACCCGATCCGCAGCGATTCGTAGTGGTCCTGGTAGCGCCGCCGCTCGGCGGCTTCCGCCGCTGCGGCCCACTGCGCCGCGTACGCGTCGTTGGTTTCGGGCTCGCGCACCGACGGGGCACCGAACGCGGCCACGTCGACGGGGATCGACGCCCTTCCCCGGGCGGGATGGTCGGGTGCCCGCACCGGTGCGGGCGTCTGCCGGGTCGGGACACGCGCCGGCACGGTGAATCGACCCACCACCGGCGGGGTGGAGGCGACCGGCAGCGGCCCGTTGGCGGTCGTCTGGGTGCCGTAGGTGATCGGTGCCGCCGGGCCTGGGGTCATCGTTGGTGCGGAGGGGCCGGTCGCCGGAGGCCAGGCGGTCGGTCCGGAGGTGGTGACGTGCGGGGAACTGCCGGGCTGAACCGGCGGCACACCGGTGGCAGCCGGCCCGCTGCCCGATTCGAGGGGACCGACCACGGGCGCGGACGCCGACGAAAGCCTCGGATCAGCACCCACCACAGATTGACTCGGATCACCTACCGCAGACGTGGCCGGGTTGGTGGTCGTCGCCGACAGCACGGGGTCGGCCGTGACCGGGTGCGGGACGCCCGATCTGTCGCCGAACGACCCACCCGTCTCGGAGGCGCCCGCCGCACTGTGCACCGCGTCCACGTCGGACAGCGCGCCAACCGGTGTCGGGGACGACGTGTGCGCGTCGGGCGCGACCGGAGACGCCGGCCCGGCTCCTCGTGACTGCTCGACAACCGGTGGTGTCGGCGCAGCCACCTGGTCCGGTGGAGTGGTCGCGACAGCCTCCGTCGCCTGCATCGGAACGCCCGCAGCAGTCACCGGACCACCCGAAGCCACACCACCGACAGCCCCCGCGGAAGGAGCACTCGCGGCAGACGAGACCCCGAAGGAGGGAGCCGCTCCGGTAGCGGCCGCATCTCCCGCGACGGGCAACACGGGCGGAAGGGAGGGGCCCGTGAAGGATGCTCCGGCGAGGGCGTTGGCCTGCGCGTCGAGCCGGGCGCGTAGCGCGTGGTCGGTCTGCCCGGTCGCCGAGCCGGTGGCCCCGGACGCGGCGGCGCGCGCCACGTCCTCCATCGAGGTCAGGCCCTGACCGGTGGCCAGGCTCGCCGCGCTGTCGGCGAGCACCTCGCCGGTCATCTCCCGCCCCAGGTGCTCCCCGACCTTCGCCGCCCGCCCGGTGGCGTGCCGGCCCAGGCCGGCCAGCGGTGCCACCGCCCCGCCGGCCAACCCGCCCACCGCCGACGCGCCGAGATCGGTCAGGTCCAGGCCGTGTGCCCGCCCGCTGGAGTTCTGGTACGCCTGGGTGGCCAGGGTGACCCCGGCCTCCTCGGTGGCCTCCTCCAGCCCGCCCCGGGCGGCCCGCTTGGCGAGCCCGCGTGCACCGCCTCGGGCGACCTCCTTGGCGGCCCGCTCGCCGGCCTCCTTGAGCCCGTGCTTGAGGGACTTGCTGGCCAGTTGGCCCATCAGCCGCTTGAAGATCTGTTGAACCAGCAGCCGGGTCGCGGTGATCGCCGCGCCGGCGGCCGGGGTTGCCGCACCGGCGGTCAGCACCGCCGCCACCGCAACGGTGAGCAACTCGATGACAAGAATGCCCAGCTCGATCCAGACTTCCAGCTTGGCGCCCTCGATGTCGCAACCGCACTCCTCGACCAGTCGGCCCAGGTCGGCCGTGACCGCGAGCAGCACGGGCAGCGGAGCGTCGGCGCCCTCGGCGATCCCCCGCCAGGCCGCCTCGAACGCCGCGTCGACAGCTCCGACGCCGCCGTACCCGTTGTGCACCTCGACGGCCGCCGTGGCGGCGTCGGCGTGCGGGCCGGCGAGCACGGAGGCAACCGAGTACCACTGGTCGGCGACGTCCCAGACGGCCCGCTCGTTGCCGTCCGGCCACTGCACGCCGACCACCCAGTCGAGGGCCTCGTAGATCCAGCCGGGCACGTCCCACGGCGCGTGGTCCAGGGGGTGCGGGATGGGGCTCGGCAGCACGCTCATCTCAGCTCGTCGGCCGTCAGCGCCGGTCGGCGGCCCGGCCGACCCGGGCGGCGTTGGCCCCGTCGGTCTGCACGCTCGCGTCGACCGCCTCGACCACGTCGCTGCCCAGCTCGGTGAGCCGGTGCCCGACGCCGGCCCAGGCCCGCAGCACGGTCTGCTCGAACCCGCGGTAGTTGCGCTCGAAGGCGGCGCCGATGTCGTCGCGACCCCAGGGCCGGGCACCGCTGGCGGCTTCGATCGCGCCCCCCTCCGCCGCACGACGGGCCGTCACCGCCTCGCCGGCGAGCGCCAGGTCGGCACCGCCCCGGCGGGCCCGGGACGGATCAAGCCAGAGCTGCCCGTCGGTCATGGCTTCGCCTCACCTGTGCCGAGGACGGCGTCGGCCCGACCGAGCAAAGTGGCGTAATCGCCGGTCTTGAGGAAGTCCGTCGCCCCGGAGCCGGCCGGCATGCTCTCGGCGACGAGGTCGCGGGTGGCGTCGGCGGCGGCGGTCGCGGCGGCCCGGATCGTCTCGGTGACCTTTCGGCCGAGCGCGTCAGCGTCGCGGTCCCGGTAGATGGCCGGCGTCAGCTCGACCTCGATCACCTGGCCCTGAGCGCCAACTGTCGCCGTCACCTGCCCGTCGGCCGACCGGCGGGTCACCCGCAGCGCGGCGAGTCGCGTCTGGAGGGTGTCCAAACCGGATCTGAGCTGCTGGTATTGCCCATAAACGTCGTCGAATCGGGCCCGTAGCTCGCGATTGACGCTCCGGTCCGCCTGTTCCCCCACCGCCGCCCTCCCGTCACCGTCGGTAGAGCGAAACAATACCGGCCGCCATCGATCCGCGTAGTCCGGTAGTTTCATAGCGTGATCGACCGTCAACAGGCCGAGCAGCTCGCCGCCACCTGGGCCCGCCGTGACTCGCAGCGTCTCGGTCACGAGTGCACTGCGATGGTCGACGAGTTCGACCTGGGGTGGGTCATCACGTCCGTCGTGCCCACCGAGGTGCCCACGGTGCCGGGTGACCTGCCGACGACGGTCATCGACAAGCAGACCGGCACTGTCACCACCTGGCCCCGGGTGCCGAGCGCTGTGGTGGCGGAGCTCTACCGGCGTAGCCGGCCCTCCGGGCCGACAGCCCTCCGCACTCTCGACCCGTCGAGCCTGCTGGTCCGGGAGATCCATCGGGGTGCCACCCCGAACACCGCCGCGCACCTGACCATCGACGGACGGATCTGGACGGCCCAGGGCACGAAGGCCGACGTGCCACTCAACCATCACCCGCTGGTCCGCGACTATCTCGACCAACTGCCGCCCGGCGAGTTGGTGCGCGGCGGGGCGTCTCACGCCGAGCTGATCGTGGTCTCCGACGTCCTGCACGAGTACGACCACCGCCGCGCCGCCGAGGGCATCGCGCCGATGGGGCGGGCCGAGGCAGCGGCGCTGCTGGAAAGGGCCCGCTTCGAGATCTTCCGGGTCCGCGAGCCGGGCGACCCCGCTGGCGGGCCCGCCGAACGGCCCTGCGACTCGTGCATCTCCTTCCTGGTCCGGGCGAACGTCCTCCCTGAGTCGGCTCGCGCCTGGACCGAAACCTGGAACGCGCCGCAGGCACCCGACCCCGATCCTGGGCGGTTCCCGGCGGAGGTCGCGAACGCGCTGGTCGCGGCCGGTTGGCAGCCACACATCGGGGATCAGATCATGGCCTCCGCCGCCGTCCGGGACGTCACGTCGGTGCCGGGGCGCAACCATCGGCACGAGGTCTTTCCCGCCGCGGTGGAGGCGCTCACCGCGTTCCCCAGTCTGGTCGGTGCGCGACGCGGCCGGGGCGAGCAGGTGTGGATCTCCCGTTTCGACATCCGCCCGCACACCGTCGCGCACACCGCCGACACCCTCGCGGACTTCGGCGCGGTGCTGGGCGTACGCCTCTTTCCGATCGGCACCGAGCAGCAGGACAGCATTCTGGCGGTGGACGAGCGCGGCCGGGTCTTCGCGCTCGACCAGTCCGGCGAGTGGTTCCTCGGCGACACCATCGACGCCGCGCTGACCACCCTGCTGCTCGGCCGCGCACCCGCCCGGGTGCGCGACGACGGCACCTGGCCGGCCGACCCGAGTTAGAGCGTGAGGCCGGTCAGCACCATGACCCGGGCCTCGGTGTAGTCGTCCATCGCGCTGCGCAGCCCTTCCCGGCCGACGCCGCTGCCCTTCACTCCGCCGTAGGGCATCTGGTCGGCGCGGTACGACGGCACGTCACCGATGATCACTCCGCCCACCTCCAGCGCGCGGGCGGCGGCGAAGGCCACATCCAGACGTCGTGTAAAGACGCCGGCCTGCAAGCCGTACGCCGAGTCGTTGACAGCTGCGAACGCGGCCTGGTCGTCGGCGACCGGGGTGACCACCAGCACCGGCCCGAACACCTCCTCGGCCACGACCTTGGCGTTCGCCGGCACGCCGGTGAGCACGGTCGGGGGGTAGGTCGCGCCGTCGCGGAGGCCGCCCACCTCGACGGTGCCGCCGGCGGCGACCGCCTCGGCCACCCACGTCTCGACCCGGCGGGCCGCGTCCTCGGACACCATCGGCCCGACGTCCGTCAGCTCGGACGCGGGGTCTCCGGTCCGGAGCCTCCGCACGGCCGCCACCAGCCGGGGCAGGAAGTCGGCGTGCAGGGCGTGGTGCACGTACACCCGCTGGACGGCGATGCACGACTGGCCGGCCTGGTAGTTGGCGAACGTCGCGATGCGCTGCGCGGCGAAGTCCAGGTCCTCGTCGGCGGTCCAGTCCGCGCAGAGCACCGCGGCGGCGTTGCCGCCCAACTCCAGCGTCACGTGCTTCTGCGGCGCGGCGCGGCGGATGGCCGCGCCGACCGGCCCGGAGCCGGTGAACGACACCACGGGTAGCCGGGGTTCGGTGACCAGTTCGGCGGCGCGGTCGTTGGGCAGCGGCAGCACCGAGAACATCCCGGCCGGGAGGTCGGTCTCGGCTAGCAGCTCGCCGAGCAGCAGCGCGGTCAGGGGCGTCGCGGGCGCGGGTTTGACGATGATCGGCGCGCCGACGGCGATGGCCGGCGCCACCTTGTGGGCGACGAGGTTGAGCGGGAAGTTGAACGGCGTGATGCCCAGCACCGGCCCGCGCGGCACCCTGCGGACCAGGGCGATCCGCCCCTCGGCGGCCGGGTCGGTGTCGAGTCGTTGCAACTCGCCGGAGAAGCGGCGGGCCTCCTCGGCGGCCCACCGGAAGGTCGACACCGCACGCCCGACCTCGGCGCGGGCCCACTTGAGCGGCTTGCCGTTCTCCGCGGTGATCAGGGCGGCGATCTCGCCCGCGCGCTCGGCGAGCCGCCGGGACACGTGGTCGAGGGCCGCCGCGCGGGCGTGCGCGGGCAGGGCCGCGGCCTGCGCGGCCACACCGGCCGCCGCGGCGACGGCGGCGTCGACCTGGTCGGGCGTGGCGAGTGTGGTACGCCCCACCGGGCGGCCGTCGTACGGGTGGTGGACTGTCACCTCACCCTCGCCGGTGGCGGGGCGGGAGGCGACGAAGATGGGTACGGGCTCCACGCGGAGCAGAGTAGCCGAGCGACCAGCCGACGGAAACAGTCGCGATAACCCTTGTCTGCCGCGAATTCAGTAGCGAAGATGGCAGAGAGATTGCGATAACCGCCGCAGAACCGTGCCCCCGGCCCCCTCGGAGTGATCCCTCATGAGTGACCAGCAGCAGCTGCGCAACTTCGTCAACGGCTCCTACGTCGACCCGTCCGATGGCGGTTACGCCGACCTGGTCGACCCCTGCACGGGTGAGGTGTTCGCCCAGGCCCCGGTCTCCGGCGCCGCCGACGTGGACGCGGCGATGAACGCCGCCGCCACCGCCTTCGAGAGTTGGCGGGAGGTCACCCCGGCCGAGCGGCAGCGGGCACTGCTCAAGCTCGCCGACGCCGTGGAGGCGCGCGCCGCCGAGCTGGTCGACGCCGAGGTGCGCAACACCGGCAAGCCCCGCCAGCTCACCGCCGAGGAGGAGCTTCCCCCGGCGGTGGACCAGTTCCGGTTCTTCGCCGGCGCCGCCCGGATGTTGGAGGGGCGGTCCGCCGGGGAGTATCTGGCCGGGCACACCTCCTACGTGCGGCGTGAGCCGATCGGCGTCTGCGCGCAGGTCACCCCCTGGAACTACCCGCTGATGATGGCGGTCTGGAAGATCGCCCCCGCGCTCGCCGCCGGCAACACAGTGGTGCTCAAGCCGTCGGACACCACCCCGGTGTCGACGCTGCTGCTCGCCGAGATCGCCGCCGAGTTCTTCCCACCGGGGGTGTTCAACGTGGTCTGCGGCGACCGGGACACCGGTCGTACCCTCGTGTCGCACCCGACCCCGCAGCTGGTGTCGATCACCGGCTCGACCCGCGCGGGCATGGAGGTGGCCGCCGCGGCGGCCCCTGACCTGAAGCGCACGCACCTGGAGTTGGGCGGCAAGGCCCCGGTGGTGATCTTCGACGACGCGGACGTGGCGGCGGCCGCCGAGGCCATCGCGATGGGCGGCTACTTCAACGCCGGGCAGGACTGCACGGCGGCTACCCGGGTGCTGGCCGGCCCCGGCGTCCACGACGACTTCGTGGCGGCGCTCGCCGAGCAGGCCCGCAACACGAAGACTGGCGCACCGGACGACGCCGACGTGCTCTACGGCCCCCTGAACAACGCCAACCAGCTCACCCGGGTCAGCGGTTTCGTGGACCGCCTGCCGGACCACGCGGCGATCCAGACCGGCGGGTCCCGGCAGGGCGAACGCGGCTACTTCTACGCGCCGACAGTGGTCTCCGGGCTGCGTCAGGCCGACGAGATCATCCAGGACGAGGTGTTCGGGCCGGTCATCACCGTGCAGCGCTTCTCCGACGAGGACGAGGCGGTGCGCTGGGCCAACGGCGTCGACTACGGCCTGTCCGCGTCGGTCTGGACGCGCGACCACGGCCGGGCCATGCGGATGACCCGTCGGCTCGACTTCGGCTGCGTCTGGGTCAACACGCACATCCCGTTCGTCTCCGAGATGCCGCACGGTGGCTTCAAGCACTCCGGGCACGGCAAGGACCTCTCGGTCTACAGCCTGGAGGACTACACCCGGATCAAGCACGTCATGCACAACCTGGGCAGCTGAGCCATGCCGTCGAGCGAGGAGCTGCACAAGCGGCGCGTCGACGCCGTGGCCCGAGGTGTCGGCAGTGTGATCCCGTCCTACGTGGACAGTGCGTCCGGCGGGACGATCACCGACGTGGACGGCCGGGAGTGGATCGACTTCGCCGCCGGCATCGCCGTGACCAGCGTGGGCAACTCGGCCCCGAGGGTGGTCGAGGCGGTCCGGGCGCAGGTGGAGCGGTTCACCCACACCTGCTTCATGGTCGCGCCGTACGAGTCGTACGTGGCGGTCTGCGAGCAGCTCAACGCGGTGACGCCCGGCGGGTTCGCGAAGCGCTCGGCGTTGTTCAACTCCGGCGCGGAGGCGGTGGAGAACGCCGTCAAGGTCGCCCGACACGCCACCGGACGGCCGGCGGTCGTGGTGTTCGACCACGCGTACCACGGCCGGACCAACCTGACCATGGCGTTGACCGCGAAGAACATGCCGTACAAGCACCGGTTCGGGCCGTTCGCCGGGGAGATCTACCGGGTGCCGATGTCGTACCCGCTGCGTGATGGTGGGCTCTCCGGCGCCGAGGCGGCGGCCCGGGCGATCGAGATGATCGAGAAGCAGGTCGGCGCGGAGAACGTCGCCGCGCTGCTCATCGAGCCGATCCAGGGCGAGGGTGGCTTCGTCGTACCCGCGCCGGGTTTCCTGCCCGCGCTGAGCGCGTGGGCGACGGCGGCCGGGGTGGTCTTCGTCGCCGACGAGATCCAGACCGGTTTCTGCCGTACCGGTGACTGGTTCGCCTGTCAGCACGAGGGCGTCGAACCCGACCTGGTGACCCTGGCCAAGGGCATCGCCGGTGGTCTGCCGCTGGCCGCGGTGACCGGTCGGGCCGAGCTGATGGACGCGGTGCACGTCGGTGGGCTCGGCGGCACGTACGGCGGCAACCCGATCGCCTGCGCCGCCGCGCTGGCCACCATCGAGACCATGCGCGAGCTGGATCTGGCCGGTGCGGCCCGACGGATCGAGTCGGTGCTGGTCCCCCGGCTACGGGCCATCGCCGAGCGGGATCCCCGGGTCGCCGAGGTACGCGGCCGCGGCGCGATGCTCGCCGTGGAGCTGGTGCTGCCGGGCACCCTCACCCCCGACCCGGCCGCCACGGCGGCGATCTCGGCGGCCTGTCACGCCGCCGGCCTGCTCACACTGACCTGCGGCACGTACGGCAACGTGCTGCGCTTCCTGCCCCCGCTGGTGATCTCCGACGGGCACCTCAACCGAGGCGCGGACATCCTGGACGCCACCTTCGGCTGAGCGGGCAGGGGCACGCCGCGACTGAGCGGGCAGGGGCCCGGTGTGCGGGCCCCTGCCCCGATGTCAGCGAAGCACCTCGACGGTGTTGCGGCGCACCAGGTTCTTGCCCGGCTCGCGGATCTGCTCCATGGCGGCGGAGTTGAGCAGCACGCAGCTACCCGACGGGCCGGTGATCGTCACAGTCGTCGCCCGGTTGTTGTCCAGGTTGGTCACCCGCAGCCGGGTGCCCACCGGGAACTGCCCACTGGTCGCCGCCGGACCGGCGGCCTCCTCGAAGAAGGTGATCGCCCCGGAGCACACCGACTGGGGCGCCGGGCCGGGCACGCCGGGAGACGCGACGCCGGGACGGACCGTGCCGGGGGCCGGGGCGCCGGCGGGCGGGGCCGCGCCGTCGACGCGTTCCACCACGTTGCGGCGGATCACGTTCTTGCCGGGCTCGCGGACCAGGTCCATGGCAGCGGCGTTGAGCAGCACGCAACTGCCCGACGGGCCGGTCACCGTCACAGTGGCCGCCCGGTTGTTGTCCAGGTTGGTCACCCGCAGCCGGGTCCCCACCGGGAACCGGTCGCTGGTCGCCGCCGGCGCCCCGCCCTCCGCGGAGAAGGTGACCGAACCGGAGCAGACCGACGACCGTGCCGGGGCCGTGTCGGCGAACCCGAAGCTGGTCCCCACCGACACGCCCACCGCGGCGAGCACCGCCACACTCGCTGCCAGCACGTGCCTGCGCTGCACCCTCATCGCCGTCACTCCCGTCCTCGGTGGTGTTCTTCACCCACCGGTACGGACCGGAGCGTCCTACCGTTCAGCCGGCACGGGTATCGATCGTGCGGCGGCCAGGTCCACCGGCCCGTACCGGGTGCTCGGGGCCCTGGTGATCAGCGCCCAGTAACGGTCGCCGTACGACCAGTGCCACCACTCGGTCGGGTAGTTGACCATCCCCGCGCCGCCGAGGGCGTCCACCATGATCTGCCGGTGCCGGCGGGCGGCGCCCCCGATCGTCGGCGCGTCAGTGAAGCAGGCGTCGGCGCTGTCCTCCGGTGTGGCGTCGATGGCAGTGCCCAGGTCCAGCTCCACACCGTCGTCGGTGCAGAGCGTCAGGTCCACCGCGCCACCCGTGCTGTGCGGGGCCACCTCGACCGGTGACACGAACTTCGTGGTCTCCCGGTGCAGCCGCTGCGGCGACCAGTCCGGGTGCCGCCGGCGCAGCTCGTCGCGGTAGCCGGTGAAGATGGCCAGTTGCGCCTGGTACGGCCGGTAGCCCTCGACCACCAGCAGCCGCAGCCCACCGGGCAGGGCACGCTGCGCGGCAAGCAGGCGGTCCACGACACCCGCGCGCAAGCGGGCGTACGCCCCGGCCGGGTCGGCCGCCCGGCCGTCGAGCCGCAACTCCGGCAACTCACGCAGGTCGACGAACTCCTCGCCGTCGTCGGCGCTGGGCACCGCCGCCACCCGGGGGTCGCAGAGCAGGATCATCGGATGCTCCCCGGCGTGCCCACCGACCGTTCCGCATGGCGGACCCGGGCCAACTCGACGAGCCGGTCCACCACCTCCCGGTAGCCGACCCCGACGGCGGCCCACACCTTCGGGTACATCGAGTGCGCGGTGAAGCCGGGCATCGTGTTCAGCTCGTTGACGTAGAGCTCACCGGCGTCGTAGAAGAAGTCGACCCGGGCCAGACCCCAACCGCCGATCGCGGCGAACGCGCGCAGCGACAGCTCGCGGACCCGCGCGGTCACCTCGCCCGGCAGCACGGCGGGAACGATCATCGGGTCGGCGTCGCCGAAGTACTTTTGCTGGTAGTCGAACCAGCCACCGCTGACCTGCACCTCGCCCACCGCCGACGCCTCGGGACGCCAGCCACCGAGCACCGCGCACTCCAACTCCCGGCCGACGACCCCCTGCTCCACAATGACGAGTTGGTCGTGGCGAAGCGCCTCCTCCACGGCGGCGGCCAGGTCGTCACCCTCGTCGACGCGGGAGATGCCGATCGACGAGCCCATGCTGGCCGGCTTGACGAACAGCGGCCGGCTCAGCCCGGTCACCAACTTCTCCGGGTCGTCGACCTCCCGGTAGGTGTGCGCGTCGAACGACACGTACGGGGTGACGGGGATGCCCTCGGCGCGCAGCGCCCGCTTCATCGCCACCTTGTTCATACCGACCGCCGAGGCGAGGATCCCGCACCCGACGTACGGCACGTTCAGTGACTCCAGCAGCCCCTGCACCACACCGTCCTCGCCGTACGGGCCGTGCAGCACCGGGAAGACCACGTCCAGCTCGGCGTGCACCGCGCCGGGGGCGTTACCGGCGGAAACCTGTACGACACCCCCACGCGGACCGGCCCGCAACTCGACGGCCGGCCCGGTCACCACCAACTGGTCGTCGATGGCCCGCTCGCCGGCCGGTCGGTCGCGCAACTCGGCCAGCAGCGCGTCGGGCATCAGCCGGAAGCCGCCGCTGCGGGTGACACCGATGGCCACAGTGCGGTAGCCGCCACCGGCGAGCGCCCGGGCCACCCCGAGCGCGGAGGCGCAGGAAACCTCGTGCTCCGCCGACGGCCCGCCGAACAGGATCCCGATCCGAACTGGCGCGCTCACGCCGCCACCCCTTCCTCAGCCAGGTCGGCCGATCGCGGGGCCATCAACCGGGCCACCAGCGCCGCCTCCACGTTCCCGCCGGTCAGCACCACGCCAACCGTCCGCTGCCGGTCGCTGTCCACAGCGGGAAGGTGATGGCGTCGCGCTCGCGGAACTTCGCCAGTTTCTC
>NZ_JBEZEH010000131.1:0-19702 GCF_040648775.1 Micromonospora sp. NPDC049089 | reverse complement strand
GACCGAGGTTAGGCTAACCTAACCCCGCTGCCCTGGTCGACCCCGGCCAACCCTTGATCGAAAGGAGTCCGGGTTGGTGCGCCCCAGCTCGAAGCGCAGCGACGCGGGGCGCAGGAAGTCGGTGGCGCGGACGTGCAGCACCGGGTGGCCCTGCGCGCGCAGCGGGTCGACCAGCGCCGCGGCCAGTTCGTCGGCGCCGGCGGCGGGGGCGCCATCCACTGCCACCCGCAGCCGCGCGGGCCCGGCGGCGGCGCTCGCGGCGCGGGTCGCCTCGTCGGCCAGCCGGCCGGTCAGCTCGGTGACGAGCAGGTCGGGCGAGATGGGGCGGATGCGCACCGGACCATCCTGCCCCGCGCCGGGTGCGTGGGTGTCGCCGGTCAGCCGCTGCGGTCGATGGTGACCCGGGCGTCGTCGGCCAGCCGGTAACCCACGCCATAGACGGTGGTGACCAGTGGGACGTCGACGCCGACCTTGCCGCGAAGCCGACGCACGTGCACGTCGACGGTGCGCACGCCGGCGTGCTCGTAGCCCCACACGGCGTTGAGCAGTTGCAGGCGGGTGAACACCCGGCGCGGGTGGGCGACCAGGTGCAGCAGCAGGTCGAACTCCAGCCGGGTCAGCGGCAGCGGCTCCTCGTCGCGCAGCACCGAGCGCGACGAGGCGAGGATGTGCAGGGCGGGAATGGTCGGGCTGATCGGGCGGGCCGGCGACCGGTTGGCGGGCGCCTGGTCGGGGCGGCGTTCGGTCGGGACCGAGCCGATGATCACGCCTTCGCCCCGCTCCAGCATCTCGCGAGCGGCCTCCAACAGCCGGCGTGCCGCCGGGGTCAGCGACTCCTCACAGGCCAGCGGGATGGACAGCGTCACAGTGAGCACGGGCGCGGCGGTGTTCGCCGGGCGACGCTGGCCGCCGGGAGGTCGACCGGGCACCGCGGGTTGGGACGTATGCCATCCGGCACGCGACGAGGCGGGGCTGACCGACATGGTCCTCCTTGGGCTGGTCCGGGTATCTCCCCACGGCCCGGGACGCCGCTTCATCGATGCTTCCCGGCGCCTGGGCGAGGGTCAAGAGGCGGCTACGTTGCATGAATGTGACAATTGACGAACGCATCGGAGCCGGATGCTCGCTCTGCGTACGAGTCCTGATGATTACAGCAGAGTCGTCGACATGCCCCGTTACGGGGGTCCCCGACCGGTTCACCAGGCGGTCACGTCGCCTCCGCACCAGGGCTCAGCTGCTGTGATCCACGCTGATCAGGGCCTCGTCGGCCAGCCGGTAGCCGACGCCGTAGACGGTGGTGACCACCTCCGAGCCGGCCAGCTTGGCGCGCAGCCGACGGACGTGCACGTCCACCGTCCGGGCCACCGCGTGCTCGTAGCCCCAGACGCTGGAGAGCAGTTGCAGTCGGGTGAACACCCGGCGGGGCCGCTCGGCCAGGAACAGCAGCAGCTCGTACTCGATGCGGGTCAGCGCGATGACCCGGTCACCCTGGCGGACCATCCGCGAGCCGGCCAGGATGCGGACGTGGTCCGGTGCGGCAGGGCGCGGGGCCGGTCGCGGCCCCGACGCGGGCTCCTCCACGGCACGCAGTTGACCCTCCCCCGATTCGGCCAGCTCGCCGAGCAGCTGCACGAGCCGGGCCAGGCGAGGGCTCAGCGGCCCGGGGACGAGGTCGAGGGTGATGGTGAGGGTCGGGCTGGTGCGCGGACGGGCCGACGGGCGCACGCCGGGGTGACGGCGCGTGGGGATGGCGACGACGGACATGGTGCCTCCTGAGTGGCGGTACGCGCGCCACGCCGGGTGTGGCGTGACGGTCAGCGGCGCGCCCACCCGGCGTTGACCGGGGACGCGAGGGGTGAAGGGTGGTGCAGTGGGGTCGGGCCGAGGGCCGGTAGGCCGGCGATGCGCCAGGCCGCGAACCCACCGACCACATCGGTGGCCCGGTGCAGGCCGACGTCCTGCAACGCGGCGGCGGCCAGCGATGAGGTGTAGCCCTCCTGACAGAGGATCACCACCGGCACGTCGTAGTCGACGGCCTGCGGCAGCCGGGCCGCGCAGCGTGGGTCGAAGCGCCACTCCAGCACGTTGCGTTCGACGATGAGAGAGCCCGGCACCACGCCGTGCGCGGCCCGCTGTGCCGCCGGGCGGATGTCGACGAGCAGCGCTCCGCTCCGGTACGCGAGGTGCGCCCGCTCCGGGTCCAGCCGGCGCAGCCGGGCCCGCGCGGCGGCCAGGATCTCGTCGATGCCCCGGGAGCCCGGTGGCGGCACGGGGGCGGGACAGTGCTCGGCGGTTGTCTGCATTATCGGATTCCTTCCGGTGACAGGGGGTTCTCGGGGCGCGCGACTACCAGGACCGACCGGCCTCGGCGACCTCGGCGACCCGCAGCCGCCCGTCGAGGAGGTGATAGCGGGTCATCCGCAGCAGCGCCGGCCGGTAGACGTGCACGCTGACCGCCGGATCGACGCCCCGGTTGGTCACCTGGTGCACGTGCCGGGGGCCGAAGCGGCGGCCCGCACCGGCCGGCAACAGTCGGGGGCGCAGTCGGCCGGCGCTGACCGTCTCCTCGGTGAGCACGCCGCTGACCACCCGGAACGCTCCGGAGGAGCCGCCGTGGTCGTGCAGGTCGGTGCCCTGCCCGGGCAGCCAGCTCAGCGCCCACACCTCGTGTTCGTCGCCGACGGCGAGGCGGGCGTACCAGCGCTCGGCTGGATCGAAGCGCAGCGCGACCGGCCAGCCGGCCGGGTCGGCCCACCCGGCGGCAACGGTGAGCAGGTCGGGCTCCGGACGGTGGTGCGTCATGGCGGTTCCTCGCGGGTCGTTCGGCGGGGTGCCCTCGTACTCTAGATGGCAAAGCCTATAGGTTTAGTAGGTAATTCCGTCTGATGGGACGCAGGTCATCCGCTCGGGTGAATCAGCGCAGCACCGGCGGGTCCGTGCGGTAGCCCGGCAACGAGGGCCAGCGCACTGTCAACACCACCGACGCGCGCTCGGCGAACCAGGAATGGTCCACCCCACGCGCCCACACCACGTAGTCGCCCGGAGCGGCCAGCCGTACTGTCCGGTCCGGCAACTCCACCCGGAAACACCCCTCGACGAGTACGAGCAGAGTGGTGCGCACCTCGCCGGTCGCCCACCGCGCCCGGGCCTGCCCGGGCGGATGCACGCCCCACTTCACCTCGACGTCGGTGCTGTGCCGGATCTCCCCCGGCGGCGCGAAGTGCCCGAGCAACCAACCAGCGTTGGTGGCCCCGTCGACGCCCGCGTTGCCCACGTACACCGTCTCACCCATCGGACCCCTCACCCTGCACACCGGCCGAGCAACCTATCAGGACCGAAGTGACTAACCTGGAACGGTGACCGAGAACCTCGACGCCGAGACGCTGGCGTTCGCGCACCGGATGTTCGACCTGGCCCGTGCCGGCGCCACCGACGACCTGGCGGCGCAGATCGACGCCGGCCTGCCGGTCAACCTCACCAACGACAAGGGCGACACGCTGCTCATCCTGGCCGCGTACCACTCCCACCCGGACACGGTGGCCGCCCTGCTCAGCCGCGGCGCCGACCACACCCGAGCCAACGACCGAGGTCAGACCGCGTTGGCAGCGGCGGTCTTCCGCAGCAGCGCCGAAGCGGTCCGCGCACTCCTCGCCGCCGGCGCGGATCCGGCACACGGCAACCCGTCGGCCATCGAGACGGCGCGCTTCTTCGACCTGCCGGAGATGACAGAGCTGCTGCGCGTCGGCTGACACCGGCACGGCCGGCCGGTATACAGGGTCGGTGGAAGATCCCCTGCCGGAGCAGATGCGGGCGTCCGCGACCGCGCTGCTGACCGCGCTCGACCCCGCCGCCCGAGAGAGCGCCGCGCACTCGTTCGACGACGAGGCCGCCCGACGCTGGCTGGAATACCGGCCCCGACCCCGACCGGGCGTCTGCCTCGCCGAACTCGACGTCACCGCCCGCAAGGCCGCGCACCGGTTGCTGGCCACCGCGCTCAGCCCCTCGGCGTACGCACAGGCGATGGCGATCATCTCGCTGGAGGAGGTGCTGGACCGGGCCGAGGGCTGGCAGCGCGGGCGGCACAGCGCCGACTACTGGGTGGCCGTGTTCGGTGACCCCGCGCGCGACGACCGTTGGGCGTGGCGACTCGAAGGGCACCACCTGTCGGTGAACATGACAGTGGTGGACGGTCAGGTCTCCCCCGCGCCGATCTTCTTCGGCGCCAACCCGGCCGCGGTCCGCTACGCCGGCCGGCCGGTCTCCCGCCCACTCGGTGTCGAAGAGGACCTGGCCCGCGCCCTGCTCGACGCGCTGGGCCCCGCCGAGCGGGCCGCCGCGATCATCGCCGACGAGGCGCCGGCGGACATCATCAGCGCCACCCGTGGGCGGGTCGACGCGCCGCTGGAGCCCCTCGGCGTACCGGCGCAGCGGCTGGGACCGACCGGCCGCGCCCTGCTCGACCAGGTGGTCGCCCTCTACCTCGACCGGTTGCCGCCCGAGCTGGCCATCCGGGAAGCGAACCGACTGGACTCCGGCCCGTTGCACTTCGCCTGGGCCGGCCCGACCCACCCCGGGCGGCGGCACTACTACCGGGTGCAGGGCGACGACCTGCTGATCGAGTACGACAACACCACAGCGGACGGCAACCACGCGCACACCGTGCTGCGCCGCCCCGCCAGCGACTTCGGCGCCGACGTCCTGGCAACCCACCACCAAACCCACCCCCACTAACCCCACCCCACCCGCCCCCGCCCCGCCCTCGCCTCGCCGATCTTGCAGTTTCGGTGGTCGGATTGCCCTTCTGGACGGCTTTTGCCGGGACAGAAAGTGCAAGATCGACGCGTATCGGGGGCTCGTGCGGGGGCGGGGTCTGGCGGGGGCGGGGCGGGGACGGGTGGTTCAGGGGTGGGTGGCTTCGATGAGGAAGCGTTGGGCGTGGGCGACGAAAGGGCCCTCTTCGGCGATGCGGTGGTGGAGGTCGCGCAGAGGTGCGCGGTAGCCGTCGACGGTGAACCCGGGCACGGTCCAGATCACCTTGCGCAGGAACCAGACCACCGCGCCGATGTCGGCGAACGTCGCCCGCAGCGTGGCCCGCCGCAGGTCGACAACTCGCAGGCCAGCGGCCTCGGCGGCGGCGACCGCGTGTTCGGGGTGCCGCTGGGTCGGCGGTGGCAACGGCCCGAGGATCGCCTCACTCAGCTCCCGCATGGTGCCGGCGCCGATCTGCTGGGACAGGAACGTCCCGCCGGGTCGCAGCACCCGCGCCGTCTGAACCCAGTCGGTACGCACCGGATGCCGGCTGACCACCAGGTCGAACGAGGCGTCGCGAAACGGCAGCGGCCCGTCCGGGGCGACCGCGACCACCGACGCGCCGACCCGACGCAGGGTCCGGCGGGCGACCTCCACGTTCGGCGGCCACGCCTCGGTCGCCGTCAGCAATTGTGGGGGACGCGGCACTTCGGCGAGCACCTCCCCGCCGCCGGTGTCCACGTCCAGCGCCGCGTCGGCCCGCGCCATCCGGTCGGCGACCAGCCGGGCGTACCCCCAGGGTGGACGCTCCTCGGTGGCCCGGCCGGCCAGCCAGTCGAAGCCCCAACCATCGACGGGCGCGGCGGCTGCCTCTGCGATCAAGTCCTCGGCGTCACGCTCAGCGGTCATGGCGGTCAGCCTCGCGGCCGGTCACCCGGCCGGCAACCCAATTGCGCCGCCCGGCCGAGGTGCCCGTGAGCCTCTGCTCCTCACGCGCGGTCTGGAGGATCCGAGCGCCTTCGGGGCCCATGTCGTGCGGCTCGGCCAGGTCTGCCCGGGGAAAGCACACGAGCTGGCGAAGCGCGGTGTGAGCGGTGCCATGCGGGGCCCAGGTGGCAGGCGCGAGATCTTCGGGAGCGAAGGTGTCAGCGGATCGTGGGCCGACCAGCCGTACGGATGCCGGCGAGCGCGTCCAGACCGCCGGTCTCGGTACGTCCGCTGTCGAACTGACGCATCAGCCGTGCGCCCAGGTGCACGCCGACCGCGCCGACGGCCAACGCGACCAGCTCGGTGGCCAGGATCGGGACCGACGCGCCGTGCTGCGGGGATTGTGACCGGACCAGGCAGGTGAGCAGGAACATGGCTGCCATCAGCGCGTTCACCAGGTTGAAGGCGACAGCGGTGCGGCGGGTACGGTCGCCCGGCACGTCCCACAGGTCGATCATGCCGGCCACGGCGGTCAGGGCGGCGGCGACGAGCGCGGCGACGCCCGTCCAGTAGCCGACCTCGCCGAGGAACGCGGGCCCGCCGACGACGTCGGTGAGGTCGAAGACGGTGGCGCTGACGAAGAGCCCGAGCGGGAACGTCACGAGCATTGGTTGGATCGGATGCCCCTGCACCCGCAGCCGGCTCTGCATCGGTCCTCCCCCGGGTCGGCGCAGCTCACCTGACCAGAGTGCTACCCGAGGGCGGTCGCGACGAAACGATGCCGCCCGACTCGCCGGCAGCAGAAAGAACGGGCACCGGAGCCGCCGCCGGACCAGCTCTGATCGACTCGGCTTCCCGGAAGTCGGGGCGTCCGCGCGACTGCGACACCCGCGGGTTCAAGGACTCACGGGCGGCGCCACGGTGGAGATGCCGGCCGGGGTCAGTTGTCGCGTTGGCGGGAGACCGTCCGGACCAGGCGCTCGGCCACCTCGCGCAGCGGGATGTCCAGCGACGAGGCGGCGGTCCGCAGCACGTCGAGGGCCTCGGCCGGAGGGCACCCGCGCTGCGTCATGATGACGCCGACGGCCTGGCCCACCACCCCGTCGTGCAGGAGTGAGGCGTCCCGTTCACCGGCAAGGGTGAGCTGTCGGTTGCGGTCACGGACGGCGGCGAGCAGCAGACCGGCGTGTTCGGCGAGCAGCATGGCGGTCAACTGGTGTTGCGGGGTCAGCAGGTCCGGCGCGGCGGCGTACAGGTTGATCGCCCCGATGACCTGGTCGTCGATGTCGACCGGCGCGGAGATCACCCCGCGTACGCCGAGGTCGCGGGCGTGCGCCGTCCAGGCCGGCCAGCGGGGCTCACCGGTCAGGTCAGCGGCGAGGATCATCTCGCGGAGATGGATCGCGCTCATCGCCGGAGTGTCCGGCCCGTGTCGCAGGTCGTCCAGCCCGGCCAGCCCGTCGTCGGAGGCGGCCACCCCGGCCGGCTCGCCGGCCCGCAGGGCGGTGAACCCGCACCAGCGCACCCCGGCGAGGGCGTCCCGCGTGACGCGGACCAGGGCCAGCAGCGCCTCATCAAAGTCGGTCAGGGCGATCAGCCCGGCAGTCAGCTCCCGCAACAGTGCGGCTGCTTCCAGCACACCAAGGGTGTGCACCACCGGTTCCCGCGTGTCGAGGTTCACCGGTTCGCAGCCTCCGTGCCGTCTCGCGCCTGACCGGTACGCTTCGTCGCCTGTGTCATCGTCTGCTCTCTCCCGGCTCGACCGACCAGCCCTACTACCCTGGGAAACCTGGGTCGAAACGGCGTAAATCGGGGCCCCGGTCGCGCGCGGAAGCGCGGTCGGGGCCCCGACGGTCGAAACGTCAGCGCGAGCCGCCGCCGAGCCGCCGCCCGATCGACGCGATCAGACGGTCGAGCTCGGACCCGAACGGGTTGTCGTGCACGAGGTATGTCCAGGTCGCGGTGGGCCGGACCAGGGTGCCGTCGTCGGGCTGCCAGTCCTCATCGAATTCGGTCTCGGTGAAGGTGGCGATGGTGCGGGCCTCGATCTCCGGGATCAGGTCGTTGAACGCCGGCACCGCGGCCCGGTGGAACTCGTCCAGCGGGTCGAGCCGGCCGAGCGCGCGCAGGTGCACGCCCTCGCGGACCTCGGACAGCTCGGCCAGGTGCTCGGCCCAGAGCCGGTCCAGGTGGAAGAGCGCGATCGACCGGGCGGCACGGGCGAGCAGGTCCTCGTCCATCTCGCCGGCCTTCTCGGGCTCCTTCTCCAGCAGCATCACCGCGGCCACGTCGCTGGTCAGCAGTCGCTCCCGGCGCGCGGCAAGGGCCTTGCGCTGCTGCTCGATGACCACGCTGTAGCGCCAGGTGTTGCGGTGGATCTCGTGGTTGACGCCCTCGGCGACCCGCTGGGCGTGCTCCACCGCGTAGTCGACCTGCTCGTCGGTCACCAGACCGTCGGCGTTCATCCGCGGCGACGCCGGCACCGAGTCGGCGGCGTGCCGGACGACGAGGTCGTCCTCCAGGCTGACGAAGAAGACCGAGCCGCCCGGGTCGCCCTGCCGGCCGGCCCGACCACGCAACTGGTCGTCCACCCGGCGGCTGTCGTGCCGGCCGCTGCCGATCACGTAGAGCCCGCCCAGCTCGGCGACCCGCTCCTGGTCGGTCTGGTCGCTGCCGCCGAGGCGGATGTCGACGCCACGGCCGGCCATCTGGGTGGAGACGGTGACCGCGCCGTACGCGCCGGCCTCGGCGATGATCGTGGCCTCTTCGTCGTCGTTCTTGGCGTTCAGCACGACGCACGGCACCCCGGCGGCGTTCAGCCCGGCGGCGAGCCCCTCGGACTCCTTGACGTCCAGGGTGCCGATCAGCACCGGCCGCCCCTTGGCGTGCGCGCGCTGGATCTCGTCGACGAGCGCCTCGTCCTTCTCCGCCCGGGTGGCGTAGATGCGGTCCGGCTCGTCCTCGCGGATGCACGGGGTGTTCGGCGGGATCACCGCGACCTCGAGGTTGAAGAACTCCCGCAGTTGGTCGCCGACGAGCACCGCGGTGGCGGTCATCCCGCACACCTTCGGGTAGAGCGCGATGTACGCCTGCATGGCGATGGTGCCGAGCACCTCGCCCTCGGCGGTGGCGTCCAGCCCCTCCTTGGCCTCGACAGCGGCCTGGAGACCGTCCGGCCAGCGGCGGCGCTGGGCCACCCGGCCGCGCATCTCGTCGACCAGCTCGACGGAGCCGTCCCGGACGATGTAGTCCACGTCACGGTGCAGCAGGGCGTGCGCGTGCAGCGCCACGTTGACAGCGGAGAGCTGCTCGACGTGCTCCTCGTCGTACAGGTCGATGCCGAGCTTGGCCTCCATGGCGGCCAGGCCGGCGGAGGTGAACGCCACGCTGCGCCCGTCCTCGGCGACCGTGTAGTGCTTGCCCTTGCGCAGGCCACGAACGAGCGCGGCGGCGGCGTGCACCGGGTCCTGCTCGCCCGGCACCGCGCCGGCCAGGACCATCGGCACCCGGGCCTCGTCGATCATGATCGAGTCGGCTTCGTCGACGATGGCGGTGGTCAGCGCGGGCTGCACCCGGTCTTCGACGTCGGTGACCAGCTGGTCGCGCAGGTAGTCGAAGCCCGCCTCGCTGACCGAGACGTAGGTGACGTCGCAGGCGTACGCGTCGCGCCGCTCCTGCGGGGTGGAGGCTTCGTTGACCCAGCCGACGGTGAGGCCGAGCAGGGTGTAGACCGGCTCCATCCACTGGGCGTCGCGGCGGGCCAGATAGTCGTTGATGGTCAGCACGTGCACCGGGCCGTTACCGAGCCGGACGTGCCCGTACGCGGCGATCGTCGCGGTCAGTGTCTTGCCCTCACCGGTGGCCATCTCGGCGACCTTGCCGGAGAGCAGCGACATCGCGCCGAGCAGCTGCACGTCGTACGGCCGCTGGTCGAGGCCGCGGCGGGCGGCCTCACGGCCGACGGCGCAGATCTCCTCGTAACCGGCGGCGGCACCCGCGGCCGCGGTCAGCTCGGCATCGTCGAGCGCGGTGAGCTCAGCCTCGCGCGCCTCGATCGCCGGGAGCAGTTTCTCCAGCGGAGCAAGATCCACGGTCGAGCCGGGGCGCTGGAGGAACCGCCGGAACTTGCTCTTGAACCGTTGCGACACACCCATGAGCGGCAACGGTACGCGATTCTGGCCGGCGTGCGCGGCCCGGTCGCCCGGCAAGTTCGCCGCGACCGGGCGTCGGTCACCCGACCAGCAGTTGGTGACTGGCGAGTTCCCGGTACAGCGGGTCGGTGGCGGTCAGTTCGGCGTGGGTACCCACTGCCACCACCCGGCCGCCGTCGAGGACGACGATCTGGTCGGCGTCGACCACGGTGGCGAGCCGGTGCGCCACGATCAACAGGGTCCGGCGGACGGCCACGGCGTCGATGGCGCGGCGCAGCGCGACCTCGTTGCGGGAGTCGAGGTTGCTGGTCGGCTCGTCGAGCAGCAGCACCGGCGGGCCGGCGAGCAGCGCGCGGGCGATGGCCAGCCGCTGCCGCTCACCTCCGGAGAGCAGCACTCCGCCCTCGCCCACCTGCACGTCGAGGCCGAGGGGGGTGCGCTGCGTCAGGTGGCCCAGGTTGACCTCGTCCAGGACGTCGCGCAACCGGTCGTCGCTGGCGTCCGGTGTGGTGATCAGAAGGTTCTCCCGCAGCGTGCCGGCCAGCACCGGAGCCTCCTGCTCGACGTAGCCGAGTCGGGCCCGCAGCGCGTCGCGGGGCAGGTCCCGTACGTCGGTGCCGTCGAGGCGGACCGCGCCGGCGCTCACCTCGTAGAAGCGCTCGACCAGGGCCAGCAGTGTGGACTTGCCGGCGCCGGACGGACCGACCAGGGCGGTCCGGGTGCTGGCGGCGACCGCGAAGCTGACCTCGTGCAGCACCGGCTCGCCGCCCGGGTAGCCGAAGCTGACCCGGTCGAACTCGATCATCGGGGTCGGGCGGCGCGGGGTCGCCGTCGCGCTGCCGGGCGCCGGCCGGTCGTCCGCGCCCTCCGCGGGGACGGCCAGGATCTCCTCGATCCGCTGGAGAGCGCCGAGGCCGGACTGCAACTGGGTGTACGCCCGCAGCACCTGCCCCAACGGCAGCGCCAGCAGGAACAGGTACATGACGAACGCGACCAGGTCACCGACCGAGATCGCCCCGGCCGCGACCCGCGCCCCGCCGATGCCGAGCACCAGCAGGAACGCGCCCTGCACGGTGACCGAGCCGATCGGGCCGACCAACGCCTGCACCCGGGCCACCCGCAGCCCCGCCGCGTACGCCTCGCGCGCGCTGCCGGTGACGGTCTGCGTCTCCCGGGTCTCGGCGCGGCTGGCCCGGATCGTCCGGGCCGCCGAGATGGCCCGCTCCACCGCCGAGGTCATCTCGCCGATCCGCTCCTGGGCGACCCGGGCGAGCGCCCGGACCCGGCGGGCGAAGGTGGCGGCGAAGATCAGCCCCAGCGCCACCCCGAGCAGGGTGACGCCGAACAGCAGCGGGTCGAGCAGCACCATGGCCGTGCCGGCGCCGACCACCGTCACCGCCCCGGTGACCGTCTCGAACAGCCCGGAGGTGACGACGGCGCGCAGCAGTGTGGTGTCCGAGCCGACCCGGGAGAGCAGGTCGCCCGTGCGGCGGCGGTCGTACTCGGCGATGGGCAGCCGCAGCAGGTGGCCGGCGAGCCGCCGCCGGGTGCCCAGCACCACTCCTTCGGCGGTGCGATGCAGCAGGTAGTCGCGCAGCCCACCGATCGCCGCGCCGAAAATCACGAGGGCCACCAGCACCGCCACCAGCCGGGACACGCCCTGCTCGGCGCCGATCCGCTCGAGCACCGACCGGGTGAGCAGCGGCTGCGCCAGCGACGCCGCCGAGCCGATCAGCGACAGCGCGCCCACCACGACCAGGGTGCCGCGGTGCTCCCGCAGGTACGGCAGCAACGCGGCCAGGCCGACCGGCCGGCCCGCGGGGCTGCCGCCGGCCGGCCGGTCGGTCGAGGTGTCGCCGGGAACCGGCCGTTCCTGCACGGTGCTCATGTCGCGAACGGTAGCCGCCCTCGGCACGCGGCGACGGCGGCTCAGGTGGCGAGCACCACCTGAAGCTCCTGGCGACGACGCTCGGCCAGGTCGGTGAGGAGGGCGGGCGCCTCGTCGAACGGCACCACCGCCGAGACGAGATGCTTACGGATCGCGTCGCCGTACGTCCGGAGCAGGTCGACGGTCTCGGCGGAGAGCCGTTCGCGGTCCCAGGTGGGCGCGAGCCCGCGAGGCACCCGGCCGATCTGGGCGCAGCGCAGCGACAGCCCGTTGTGGTGGAACTCCTCACCGAGGCGGACCGCGTCCGCGCCGCCCTGGTAGAAGGCGAGGTCGATGACGGTGCCCTGGGGCCGCAGCAGCCGCAGGGCGAGGTGCAGCGCCCACGCCTGCCCCCGGCACTGGAACACCACATCGGCACCCCGGTCGCCGGCGGTGTGCGCCCAACGGGTCTTGAGCACCACCGCCGGGTCGTCCGCGTCGGGGTCGAGGGTTTCCAGACCGAGCGCCTCGGCGACCTGGCGGCGGTGCGGGGTGGGGTCGAGCACCACCACCGACGCGGCGCCGTTGCGTCGGGCGAACAACGCCGTCAGCAGCGCCACGACACCGGCGCCGACGACGGCGACCCGTCGGCCGCGTACCCCGTCGCCGAGCGTGCGGACGTCGGTGCCGTGCAGGTCGGCGGCGGCGTGCAGCAGACCGTTGGCGCAGATCGGGCCCATGTGCGCGACGTAGACGCCGAGCAGAGGGTCCAGGTCGTCGGGCAGCGCCACGAACCGTTCGGCGACCGGGTCGGCCAGCCAGCCGGTGCGGTGCCCGTACGTCATCGCGCCGACCGTGCCCACCGCGACGGCCGGGGTCTCGCTCTCCACCACCCGGCCGACCTGCATGTAGCCGAGTCGGGTCACCGGGTAGGGCGTGCTGGCCGCGCCCGGCTGGAACAGGCCCAGGTCGGGGTTCCAGGTGACGTTCAGGTAGGGGTTCGTGCCCTTGACGTAGCTCAGCTCGGTGCCGGCGGAGACACCGCTGAACAGCGTCTCGACCCGGAACGTGCCGGGGCGCAGCGGGGCGGCGTCCTGCTCGACCAGGTCGACCCGGCCGGGGCCGGTGACCACCACGACCTTGTCACGCATCGACTGCCACCCCGGTGGCGAGCACTGCCGGCGCGGTCGCGGTGGCGAGCCGCACCGTGGTGCCGGTACGGGCCGAGTCGGCCACCGCGAGGGCCAGGCGCTGGGTGGCGAGGGCCTCGGCGTACGGGACGCGCACGTCGTCGCCGATGCCGCGCACGGCGTCGACGAACGCGCGGTCCACCGCCACCCGGGCGGCTTCCGGGTCGGCGGGGACGTGTCGTTCGCCGTCGGCGTCGCGGATCGACAGCCCTTCCTCGGTGATCGCGAGGGCCAGTCCGTCGGCGAGGATCTCCAGGCCGGCGCGGTGCTTCCAGCCGAGGACGCAGGCGGCGCTGAGCGTGCCGACCGCGCCGTCGGCGAAGCGCAGCGCGGCGGTGGTCACCGAGTCGATGTCGGCGCCGTCGACCGGCGGTGGGGTGCCGTTGCCGTACGCGGTGACCTCGGTGACCTCGCCGGCCAGCACGCGGATCAGGTCGAGCACGTGGGCGGCCTGCTCGACCACCGGCCCGCCGGAGCGGTCCCGCCGCGACCACCACGCCACCGGGGGCACCTTGTCCAGCCAGGCGCCGCTGACCATTCGCACCGGACGGTCGGCGAGCAGGTCGCGGGCCTGGTCGAGCACGCTCAGGTAGCGCCAGTGGTGGCCGACGGCGGTGCGCAGCCCTCGCCGCGCGACCAGGTCGGCGATCCGCTCGGCGGTGCTCAGGTCGACCGCGACGGGCTTCTCCACGAACATCGGCACCCCGGCCTCGATCACCGCCTCCTCGGCGGGGCCGTGCGCGAACGGTGGCACGCAGACGTACACGGCGTCCAGATCGGCGGCCAGCAGCGCGGCGACGTCGGCGAAGGCCCGCCCGCCGTGCTGGGCGGCCAGCGCGGACGCCGCCTCCGGCGCCACGTCGGTGACCCCAACCAGCTCGACGTCGTCGAACTCGGCCAGCACCCGCGCATGACGCTGTGCCACGCCGCCGGCACCAACCAGCCCCACCCGACAGTTCCGCATCCCCACACCCCTTCGAAGACTTTTCATCTGCGATGGGAGCAGTCCCCTGAGCTGTGCGCAATCAAACGTTCATCGCCCGGGAACGAATTGTCGTCACCTCTGTGATCAAGCTGTTGCCGAGAATGCGGTTAGCGGGTGATGAGGAATGGGAACAACCAAATTCGGTTTTTCCACGCACGAACGGAGGGGTGCCCGTGCGGGATATGACATCGACTGTGTCGCCTGTGGTCGAGGCGTGGGCTACGTACCGGACGACGGCGGCGGCCGACTGGCCGACCCGTCGGCTGATGCGCGCCAAGGGTGAGACCCGGGTCAGCGTGGTGCTGCCGGCGCGCAACGAGGAGGCCACCGTCGGCGCGATCGTGTCGACGATCCGGGAGCACCTGATGGATCGGGTCGCACTGGTCGACGAGCTGATCGTGGTGGATTCCCGCTCGACGGACCGGACCGCGCAGGTGGCCCGTGCCGCCGGCGCGGAGGTGGTCAGCCAGGACGCGATGACCCGGGGGTTGCCCCGGCTGACCGGCAAGGGCGACGCACTCTGGGCAGGGCTGGCCGCCGCAGAGGGAGACGTGGTGGCGTTCATCGACGCCGACCTGCGGGAGTTCCGGCCGCACTTCGTGAGCGGGCTGCTCGGGCCGCTGTTGACCGACCCGTCTGTCGACTTCGTGAAGGGCTTCTACCACCGCCCTCTGGTGGGCACCGCCAGCGTGGAGCAGGACGGCGGGGGCCGGGTGACCGAGTTGATGGCCCGACCGCTGCTGAATCTCTTCTGGCCCGAGCTGGCCGGCTTCGTGCAGCCGCTTGCCGGCGAGTACGCGGGCCGCCGGGACGTGCTGGCCCAGGTGCCGTTCGTCTCCGGGTACGGGGTGGAGACGGCCATGATGATCGACCTGCTCGACCTGGTCGGCCTGGACGCGCTCGCGCAGGTCGACCTCGGTGAGCGCAAGCACCGCCACCAGGACACCGCCGCCCTGGGCCGGATGTCCGCGCAGATCATGCTGACGGCCTGGACCCGGCTGCAACGGCGCGGCTGGGCGACCCCCGGGTTCGCGCCGGAGTCGTTGCTGACCCAGTTCCGTCGCGGTGGTTCCGACACCCTGCCGAACCTGGACCGCGAGATCGTGGTCAGCGACGTGTCCATCGAGGAACGCCCGCCGTTGGCCGAACTGCGCCACCGGGTGCCCCGCCGCCGGGTGGCCGCCGCGTGAGCGCCAGGAGCCTCACCGTGCTGATGAACGCCGGCCCGTGGCTGTCGGTGCCGCCGCCCGGTTACGGCGGCATCGAGAACGTCATCGCCACGCTGGTGCCCGAGCTGCGGCGACTGGGCGTACGGGTGGTGCTCGCCTCGGTGGGCAGCAGCACCCTGCCGGTGGACGAGCAGGTCTCGGTCTTCGCCGACGGGCAGTTCGCCGCATTGCAGCGGCCGTACAACCAGGTCTGCGGAATCGCCCAGGCGCACCTGGCCGGGGTGGTCCGGGAGCTGCACTCCCGCGACGACATCGACCTGGTGCACGATCACGTCGAGGCGGTCGGGCTGGCCACCCTCGCCGCGATGGGGCCGTCCGGGCCGCCGACCCTGCACACCCTGCACTGGGACCTGGCCAAGCACCCGGCGCTCTACGGCAGCCTGGACGGCGGCGACCGGGTCCGGGTCAACGGCGTCTCCGCGTCGCAGCTGGCCCGCGCCCCGCTGGCGCTGCGGGAGCACTCGGTGGGGCACGTGCACCTGTCCACGCCGCTCGCCGTCGACGCCGACCGGCGACCCCGACCGGACAAGGGCGAGCACCTGCTCATCCTCGGCCGGATCAACCCGGGCAAGGGGCAGGACGTGGGTGCCCGCCTCGCGCACCGGGTCGGTATTCCGCTGGTGCTGGCCGGCCCCGTCGGCCCGTACCACCGGCCAGCCGACCTGGCCGCTGCCGGCGACGAGGCCCGGCAGAACCCGGACGTGCGGTTCTTCCTCGACGAGGTGGCACCGCACGTCGACGGCGACCTGGTCCGCTGGGTCGGCACCGTGGCCGGCCAGGAGCGCGACGATCTGCTCGCCAGCGCCCGCGCGTCGCTGTTCCCGCTGCGGTGGGAGGAGCCGGGCGGCACTGCTGTCGTCGAGTCGCTCGCCCTGGGTACGCCGGTGGTGGCCACCTCCCGGGGTTGCCTGCCGGAGCTGATCGAGCATGGCCGTACCGGGCTGCTCACCGCCGACGAGGAGGAGTTGGGTGACCTCGTCCTCGCCGCCGAGCTGCTCGACCCCGACGAGTGCCGGCGGGTGGCCGCGCAGCGCTTCACGCCTGCGGTGATGGCACAGCGTTACGTCGAGCTGTACGAGCGGGTCCGGCAGTCGGCGAGCGCCCCGAGGTTGCTGCCGGCCTGACCGGTGGCGGTGCCAACCGGTTTGCCGGTCGCACGGGCGGGTAGCCGGCAGCGCTCATGCCCGCCGCGCGACGAGGAGCCGGGAATGGTCGGACCGATGGCGCACTCCCGGGCCCGACCCAACCCGGCCGACGGCAAACCGCCGGTCCGTCGCGCGGCGGCGACGGTGGGCGTGCTGTTCCTGCTGGTCGGCGTGCTCGGCTTCGTGCCGGGGATCACCACCGGCATGGACGCGCTGCGCTTCGCCGGCCACGACTCGGGCGCGTACCTGTTCGGCGTCTTCCAGGTGTCGGTGCTGCACAACCTGGTGCATCTGGCGTACGGGGTGGTGGGTCTGCTGCTGGCCCGGACGGTCACCGGCGCTCGGGCGTTCCTGATCGGCGGCGGCGCGGTCTATCTGGTGCTCTGGCTCTACGGGCTGGCGGTGGACCACGACACCGGGGCGAACGTGCTGCCGGTCAACGACGCCGACGGCTGGCTGCATCTGGGGCTCGGCGTCGGCATGATCGCCCTGGGCGTCCTGACCGGCCGGCCTCGTCGCTGACCTGGGGTCGCGGCGACGTGACCTGCCTCGCCCCGCCGTCGGTCCGGTTTGATCGGGAGCGGCCTCGGGTAGTTGGCAGATCCCGACCCAGAGCAGCGAATTGAGGCGCCGATGTCGAGCGGGATCACCTGCGAGGTGCGTACCACCGCACCGGTGGCGGTCGTCCGGCTCACCGGCCCCCTGCACCTGGGCACGATGCGCTCGGTGCACCAGGCGCTCAGCGACGCGTTGGTCGACCAGCCGGAGGCGCTGGTGGTCGACATGGCCGGGGTGCGCGTGGAGGACCGGTTGGCGCTGTCGGTGTTCGCCGCGACAGCCCGCCGGGCCGAGGAGTGGCCGGCGGTGCCGGTGCTGCTCTGCTCCCCGTCGCCGATCGCCGCCCGATGGCTGGCCGAGTCGACCACGTGCCGGGTGCTTCCGGTCTCCGCGGACTGCGCCGAGGCGACCCGGTTGGCCGGCACGACGTCTCCGTTGCGGATGCGGGCCCGGCTGGAGCCGGTGGCCGGGGCCTGCCGGCGGGCCCGGGAGCTGGTCACCGAGGCGTGCGCGCGGTGGAACCTGCCCGACGCGTCCGGCCCGGCCGCGTTGGTGCTCAGCGAGCTGGTCGGCAACGTGGTGCGCCACGCCGGCACGCCGATGCAGGTGACGGTGACCCTGCGCCGGCCGTATCTGCACCTGGCCGTGGTGGACGGCAGCAGCGCCGAGGCCCGTGCGGGTGGGACGGACCTGCACGCCGAGGGTGGGCGAGGGTTGATGCTGGTCCGGGAGCTGACCCAGCGGTGGGGCAGCGTGCCGGCCGGTCAGGGCAAGGCCGTCTGGGCGATGCTGCCGGCAACCTGAGCGTTCGAGGCGCTTGCGGCCGGTACCAGCGTTCTGACTGAATTTACCGCTCTGGCCTGGTTACATGGTGCGAGGGTCGGGTAGGCACGCCCGTCCTTTCTGCCGTCACGACGGGGTGAGCAGCCATGCCCAAGCGGGTAACCACGGAACCCGGTCGAGATCGGGGCCCGGCGATCCTGGCACCGGCCCGCTTCGGGGGCTTCCCCGGACCGGTACGCGCACCGGTTCCCGGCAGCTCGTTGATCAAGTTCCTGGCCACTACCGACCACAAGCAGATCGGCCTGCTGTATCTGCTGACCTCCTTCGGCTTCTTCCTGTTGGCCGGCCTGGAGGCGATGGTGATGCGGGCCGAACTGGCCCGCCCGGGGATGCAGATCCTGTCCCCGGAGCAGTACAACCAGCTCTTCACCTCGCACGGCGCGGTGATGCTGCTGCTCTTCGCCACGCCCGCGGCGTTCGGGTTCGCCAACTACATCGTGCCGATCCAGATCGGCGCGCCGGACGTGTCGTTCCCCCGCCTCAACGCGCTCGCCTACTGGCTTTACCTCTTCGGCGGGCTGATGGTGGTCGGCGGCTTCCTCACCCCGCAGGGGTCGGCGGACTTCGGCTGGACCGCGTACACCCCACTGAGCAGTGTCGAGAACAGCCCCGGAGTGGGCGCGAACATGTGGGTGCTCGGCCTGGTCGTCTCCGGGCTCGGCACCATCCTCGGCGCGGTCAACCTGATCACGACGATCCTGACCCTGCGCGCCCCCGGCATGACCATGTTCCGAATGCCGATCTTCACCTGGAACATGCTGTTCACCAGCGTGCTGGTGATCCTCGTCTTCCCGCTGCTGGCCGCCGCGCTGCTGGCGCTCTCGGCCGACCGATTGCTCAACGCGCACGTGTACGACGCGGCCACCGGCGGCCCCATGCTCTGGCAGCACCTGTTCTGGTTCTTCGGCCACCCCGAGGTCTACATCATCGCGTTGCCGTTCTTCGGCATCATCACCGAGATCATCCCGGTCTTCTCCCGCAAGCCGCTCTTCGGCTACACCGGGATCGTGCTGGCCACCATCGCCATCACCGTGCTGTCGATGACGGTCTGGGCGCACCACATGTTCGCCACCGGCCAGGTGCTGCTGCCGTTCTTCAGTATCCTGAGCTACCTGATCGCGGTGCCCACCGGTGTGAAGTTCTTCAACTGGATCGGCACCATGTGGAAGGGTCAGCTCACCTTCGAGACGCCGATGCTGTTCGCCATCGGCTTCCTGGTCACCTTCCTGCTCGGTGGCCTCACCGGCGTCCTGCTGGCCAGCCCGCCGGTCGACTGGCACACCCACGACAGCTACTTCGTGGTGGCGCACTTCCACTACGTGGTGTTCGGCACCGTGGTCTTCGCCCTGTTCGGCGGCTACTACTTCTGGTGGCCGAAGATGACCGGGCGGCTGCTCGACGAGCGGCTCGGCAAGGCGCACTTCTGGACCATGTTCATCGGCTTCCACGGCACCTTCCTCGTGCACCACTGGCTGGGCAACGAGGGCATGCCACGCCGGTACGCCGACTACCTGCCCACCGACGGCTTCACCACTCTGAACACCGTCTCCACGATCTTCTCGTTCATCCTCGGCCTGTCCACCCTGTTCTTCATCTACAACGCCTGGAAGTCCTGGCGGTACGGGGCGATGGTGACGGTGGACGACCCCTGGGGCTTCGGCAACTCCCTCGAATGGGCCACCAGCTGCCCGCCGCCCCTGCGTAACTTCGACCGGATGCCCCGGATCCGCTCCGAACGTCCGGCGTTCGACCTGAAGTACGGCCCCCTCGTCGCCGATCTGGGCCGCGACCTGCCGCAGCGCACCACCAAGCCGCCACAGCACCTCGCCGAGGAGTTCCGGATGGAGCACCACGCCCCGGAGTCGCCGGCCGCCGAGGGCGCGCACGGCGCGCGCGACGCTGTCGACTACCAGCCCGCGCCGCGCTCCGGGGCCCGGCCGGTGGACGTGCCGGAGCCCGAGGGCGTCCGCCGGCCGAGCTTCGAGCAGTCCGACCCGCCCCAGGACGCCGAGGACGCGCCGAAGCCGCACGAGCGCTGGCGCCACCCGCACAGCGACG
>NZ_JBEZEH010000130.1:0-19845 GCF_040648775.1 Micromonospora sp. NPDC049089 | reverse complement strand
CAGCCCGGTGGGCACTGTCGGGGCTTCCAAGGCCGGCTGAGCGGGCCCGCGCCGGGCGCGGGTGGGCAGGTCGGGGGCGCTGGTTGCCGGGGTGGTCCGCTGCCGGGTGGGGAGAACGGTGTCCGCCTCGGCCTCGCCGTCCGTCGTCGGCGCGGTGGTGTCGGCTGGATTCGGCGCCGCCGAGGTCACCGCCACCTCCGACGTGGTGGTCGTCGGTGCGGCGAGCGCGACCGGTGCGAGGGGGGTCGTACGGCCGGTGTCCGTGGCGGGTGCCGGCGGCATCGGGATGGCCGAGCCGGTCCGGAACGAGCCGGAGTCCTCCGGGGAGGCGTCGGCCTCGGTGACCAGCTCCAGCGGGATCAGCACGACAGCGGTGGTGCCGCCGTACGCGGACTCCTTGAGCCGTACCCGCACGCCGTGCCGTTCGGTCAGCCGGCTCACCACGTAGAGCCCGAGGCGGGCGGCGTTGGCGAGGTTCAGCTCGGACTGGTCGACGATGCGGTGGTTCGCCGCGGCCAGGTCCTCCTCGCTCATGCCGAGGCCACGGTCCTCGATCTCGATGGCGAAGCCGTTGGAGACCAGTTGGCCGCGGACCTCGACCGTCGTGTGGGGCGGGGAGAACGACAGGCCGTTCTCGATCAGCTCGGCGAGCAGGTGGATGACGTCGCCGACCGCGCGGCCGGCGAGCGAGACAGGACCCAGCGGCAGCACGTTGACCCGGGTGTAGTCCTCCACCTCGGCCACGGCGCCGCGCACCACGTCGACCATCGGGACGTTGCGCCGCCAGGCCCGACCAGGGGTGGAGCCGGAGAGCACGATCAGGTTTTCCGCGTTGCGCCGCATCCGGGTGGCGAGGTGGTCGACCCGGAACAGGTCCTCCAGCTCCTCCGCGTCGTGCTCGCGGCGTTCCATCGCGTCGAGCAGGGTGAGCTGACGGTGGACGAGCGCCTGCGTGCGTCGGGCCAGGCTCAGGAAGACCTCGCGGACGTTGCGACGCAGGTCGGCCTGCTCGACGGCGGTGCGCAGGGCGGTCTCCTGAACGGCGTTGAACGCCTTACCGACCTGACCGATCTCGTCGGTGCCGAACTCCAGCGGGGGCGCCTCGGTGGCCACGTCGACCTCCTCGCCGCGCCCGAGCCGGTCCACCACCCGGGGGAGCCGCTCGTCGGCGAGCTGCCAGGCGGCCTGTCGCAGCCGCTCCAGCTGGCGCAGCAGGTTCCGCGCGGTGGTGATGGAGACGACGACGGAGGCGATGACGGCGAGCAGGCCCAGACCGGTGGCGAGCACCAGCCGGACGACGACCATCACGGCGACGCCGGTGGCCCGGTCCACGACGCCCTCACCGCCGTCGATCACGACGTCGTTGATCTCGGCCAGCGCGGGTTCCACGGTGCCGCGCCACTGCTCGGCGCCGACCGGTAGCTGCGTCGACGGCCGGCCCTCGCGGATGATGCTGTCCTGCACGGCGCGCAGTCGGGTGAACGCCTCACCCTCGACGAGCTGCTGGTAGCGGCGCTGGTCGGCGTCGGCGAGCCGGACCCGGGTCTCCTCACCGATGAACCGCTCCGCGCCGACCAGCGCGACGTAGCGGGCGTACTCGGCACCGCTCATCCGCCCGTTGCCGAAGAGGCCGCTGAGCAGTGCGTCCTCCTGCGAGACCAGCTCCTTCATCCGGTTGAGCTGGATGAGGGCGGCGGCCTCGCTGGCGATCTGCTTGTCGTCCAGGCTGCCTGTCACGTCGTAGATCTGGAAGATCGATTCGATCGCGCCGGTGTACGCCTCGGCGGCGGCGATCCGATCGATCTTGCGGTCGAGCACCTCGGCGCGGGTCTGCTTCAACGTGTCGACCTGGGCGATCGTCATACGGAGCTGGTTGTCCAGTGCGGAACTGCCGGCCATGTCGACCTGCCAGTGGCGCACCGAGTCGGCGAAGGCGCCGGCCAACTGCGTGGTCTTGAGGTGTTCGGCCTCAAGGGCCGTCCGCTGCGCGGCCTCGGGATTGCTCAGGTACGCCTGGGTCAACCGCCGCTCCACCTGGAGTTCCTGCAGCAGCGGCTCGCTGGGCGTGTAGATCTTGCTGTTGAGCAACTGGATACCGAGGAGATTGAAGCCGTCACGCAGGGTCACCCACGCCGCGAACATCCAGAGCGCGACCAGGGAGAGCAGCAGGGCGACAACCTTGGTGCGGATACTCGTACCGCGAGAACGCATTGAACCGTCCCAGGCCGGGCGTTGACTCAGCTCATCAACGAATGATCAGAGGGGGCGACGTCCCACCACAGCGGGGCATCCGGGCTGAGGCTCTGCGTACGCTAGCAGTGTCCACACAACCCCTCAAGTCGCTGTTTTTGTTGACTGGTAACCGCAATCCACCACCGATCGGTCCACCCCGGAGGCACGGATGCCGGCCAGTCGGCAGGCGGCGAGCACTGCGGCGCGAACGATGACTGTCGGACAGTACAGCTCCTTGCCGTACCACAGTGGAGGGTGCTCCCGCGCGGCGGATTCGTGCAGGTAGGCGTGCCCGCGCGCCACGGCCGCGTCGACCCGGGGCACCGTCGTCGGCACCGTCAACAGCACCTGGAGGGCGTACGCGGTCTCCTCGGCGGTGCCGTCCCACCGCCCCCACGAGCCGTCCGCGCGCTGGCTGTCCAGCACCCAGGCGGCTGCCCGATCCACCGCCTCGGCGGCAGCCGCGCCCCGCCCGAACTCGGCAAGTGCCAGCACGCAGCACGCGGTGGCGTAGAACGGCGAGGCGTGCCATCTGTCCTGCCAGGCGCCGTCCGCGCGTTGACGCCCGGTCAGCACCGCGCTCAGCCGGTCGACCGCCCGGTGGTAGCGACCGTCCGCATCCGGGTACCGGCTCACGTACTGACCGAAAGCGTCCAGCACGTGGGCGTTCGTGGTGACCGAGAAACCGTCCTCCCCCGGCCAGGTGCAGAAGCCGTCAGCCGTCTCGTACACCCACAGGCTGGCCGGGTCCGCCGGACGGCCGAGTCGGGCCAACGCGTCGAGGGAGACCGCCGTGGTGTCGGCGTCGGTCGGCAGGCCGTCGCCGGTGGCGATGCCCTGGCCGGCGGTGGCAGCGGTCAGGCTCTCCAGGACCGAGTCCGGCGGGTCGACCGTGAACCCGGCCCGGTGCAGACCGCTCAGCACCCAGGCGCGCTCGAAGACGGTGATCGGTGCCGGGCAGGGCACCGGGCCGCCTCCGTCGCGGATCAACGCCCGCAGGAAGGCGTACGCGGCGGGGCCGGCAGCCGGGCCGGCGACGCTCAGCCAGGCCGCGGTCGCGGCGGGTGAAGCGCCGACCGCGGTGAGCGTGGGGCCAGCGTCGGGGGGTGCCGCGTCCAGGATCTCGTAGAAGTGGGCCAACTTGGGCGGCAGCGCCGCTCCGGCGGCCACCGCGGACCGCACCGCGCGCAGCCGGTCCCGGTTCAGCCCGGCCGGGAGCGGCAGTGGCGCGCGGTCCAGTCGGTCGGCGGCGGCTCCTTTCAGCCCGGCGAGCCGGCCATTGATCGTGTCGACCAGCGCCGGAACGATGAGGTCCAGCGCGGGGGTGTCCGGCAGGGTCCGGGCGTCCGCGCGGAGCAGCGTCTCGACGAGCGCGCGGAGCCCACGGGCCACCGGGGCGAGCAGCTCCGTCCCGGCCCTGCCGTCGGACAACACGGCGAGCAGCGCGTCGGTGGCGCTCAGCGTCGGCACCAGGGCGTACCCCTCGGGTGGGCCCCACGCCCCGTCCGGGCGCTGGGTGCGCACCAGGAACGCGATCCGTTGGTGGTGCCCGGTCAGCCAGGGGGCGACGGCGACCAGCCGCCCCGTCTCGTACACGGACGCGGCGACCTCCCCCCACGGCCGCAGGCCGAGGCCGGCGACCAGCTCGCGGGCGGCGTCGGCAACCGGTTCGGTCGTCGTCGCCGCGTCGGCGAGGAAGCGGGTGCCACAGTCACTCATCGCGCAGTCCCCAGAAGTCCGACAGTTGGTAGAAGCCGCCGGTGAAGGAGATCTGCCGGTTGAGGTAGTCCGCCTGACGGGGGCACCGCTCGGCGAGGGCGGCCAGGTCTCCCCGGGAGCGGGCGGTCAGCTCGGCCAGCCGGTCGTGCACCTGCGCCGGGTCGTCGACGAGCGAGAGGGCGTTCAGGTCACCCCACTCGGCGTCACGTGTCTGTGTGGCGAGGTCGTTGACCAACCGCAGCACCCGCTGCACGCCACGTCCGGCGTCCAGCAGGTCGGTCAACTGGGCAAGCGTCCGGTCGTCACCGGTCGCGATCCAGTGGGTGGCGTTGACGAAGGAGCAGGCCAAGTTGTCCGCGTTGTCCAGGTAGCGGTCCAGGTCCGGCAGGCGTCGCCCGGTGGTCGGGTCGGTCGGCAGGTTCTTCCAGTCCCACTCCCGCGCCACGGCGTCGAGCATCCGGGCCAGCTCGTCACGCCAGATCGGGCGCCGCCGGGTGAACGCCGGCACGGTGGTCAGCTCGTCGCGCAGGTCGGCCAGCAGTCGGGCCAGGTGCCGCCCGGGTGGCGGCGCGGCGCCGTCGGCCACCGCCAGGCAGTCATTCACGACCTCCCGGACGTCGTCCACGGACCGGGCGAGGTAGTCGACCTGCCAGTCGGCGGCGAAGACCCAGAGCAGGGTACGGGTGGTGATCCGCAGTTCGGCGGCGGTGTGCCACGGCGCGGTGAAGGCGATGGCCGTGGCCACCGAACTGAGCAGTGCCGGGTCGAACGGCGCGGCGTCGAACAGCTCGGGATGGGCGGCGGTGACGGTCTGAAGGTCGCGTACGCCCCGTACGGCGAGTGCGCACACCCGGCCCTGCTCGGCGACCGCGTCCTGACCGGCCCGCGCCGGTCGCGGGGTCCCCGTCACGATGCGGCCGGGCGCTCGACCGGGGTGAGGATGAGTTCGGCCCGTTGCTTGGGTTGCAGCGAGGCGCCCATCCGGGGGGTGAGATCGACCGGTTCGCGCAGCCGGAAGCGGTAGCGGCTCAGCACGGTGCTGACGATGAGCTGGGCCTCCAGCAGGAACAGGTACTGACCGAGGCACTGGTGCGGGCCCCCGCCGAACGGGAAGTAGGAGTAGCGGTAACGGCGCCGGGGCAGCTCCGGCGCGAACCGCTCCGGGTCGAAGAGTGTCGGGTCGGTCCAGAAGGTCGACATCCGCTGGGTCACGTACGGGCTGACCAGCACGGTGCCGCCGGCCTTGACCCGCACCCCGCCCAGCACGTCGTCGCCGACCGCGGTGCGCGGGATCATCCAGCCGGCCGGGTAGAGCCGCAGCATCTCGTCGAGCACCATCCGGCCGTAGCGCAGTTGGGGCAGGTGCTCGCGTCCGACCCGTTCGGCGCCGACCACCCGCTCGATCTCGTCGGTCATTCGCTCGGCCACGTCGGGCCGGGACCCGAGCACCGGCCAGAGCCAGGAGAGCAGGGCGATCGTGGTCTCGGTGGCGGTGGAGAACATCGCGACCACGTCGCCGCGGATCGCGTACTCGTCGGGCTCGCTGCCGTCGGCGCGCGGCCGGCAGAGCGTCGAGATGATGTCCTCGCCGTCGGTGGGATGGGCCCGGGCCTCCCGGATGATCGGCAGCACCACCTCGTCGATGGTGCGCACCGCCTCGCGGAAGCGCCGGTCGCCGGGCATCGGTACCGCGTACGGCACGACGGGCATCAGCAGTCGGGGGAGCATCGCGGTGGTGACGGTGTCCAGTGCGGCGCTGATCCGCAGCGCGTCGGGCACCGAGATCCGGTCGGCGAAGAGCACCCGCATTGTGGTGCGCAGGACGATCCGGGTCAGTTCGGCTCCGCCGTCGATCGGGCGACCGGCGCGGGCCGGTTCGAGCCACTCGTCGACCGCCTCGTTGATCGCCTCGGCCATCCTGTCGACGAGCATCTCGGCCCGCTTGGCGGTGAACAACGGTTGCAGCGCGCCTCGGCTGGATTCCCAGATCTCACCCTCGGCGACCAGGATGGCGTCGCCGACTATTCGGCGTACGGGGCGCCAGAGCAACCCGTCGCCGTCCCGGGTGTAGTTGGCAACGTTGTCCCGCAGAATGCGTTGCAGGTGCTCAGGGTGGCTGACCAGATAGGGGCGGAACGAGCCGAGGTTGAGCCGGACGACGTCACCGCCGGCGTCCTGCGCGAAGTCGACGAGTGCGCCCAGCGGATCGCGGGCCAGTGCCGGGAGAACGCGTCGTAACGGGATCGTCCGGGGCTCGGCGCTGACGGTGACGGGACGCGTCTCGGACACCTGCGACATCGAACCACGTCTCCTCGTCGTCCCGACGACCGCGACTGTCTACTTCGGTCGGTCAGGTTGATGAAACTTTCACCTTATGGGCCGCCGGAAGCATCTCACCAAACGGGGGGCACCTCCAGACTTGCGGACAGCGCAATTTCCATCTAAGCGAAGGCACAATCATCGATGTCCTACGTCGAGCAAATCCAGAATGGATATTCAGGAGTCGCACCCGCCGGGTGGCCGACCCCGCCACCACGACGGGCGGAAGCTGGCCGCATCCCGCCGGCCGGGCTGCCACCTCTCCGCCAGGGCGACGGCGGGCCGACCGATGCGGGTCGGTGATCCGGGACGCACCGGTACCCCCGAATCCGGGCGACGCCCGGCACCCTGTGCCAGGCTCTGTGGCATGGACGACAAGACCATCCTGAACCGGATCTCCGAGCTGGTCGACGAGGAACACAAGCTGCGTGCCGACGCCCAGGCCCACGAGTCGGGCACCGAGGGCGAGGCCAGCGAGCGGCTGCGCGCCCTGGAGGAGTCCCTCGACCAGTGCTGGGACCTGCTACGCCGCCGACGGGCCGCCCGGGAGACCCACGGCGACCCGGACGCCCAGGGCGAACGCCCCAAGCCCGAGGTGGAGCGCTACCTGCAATAGCCGACGTGGCGGGTCGGGCGGTGCGGCCGCCCGACCCGCTCCGATCAGCGCAGGCCCGCCTCGTGCAGCAGCTCTCCGGTCAACACGCCCGGGTCCACCAGCTCCGCGGGGAGACCCCGGGCCGCGAACCAGGCGCCGACCACCCGCACATCGCGGGCCAGGAACTCCGGCCCCTGTGGGTTCGCCACCACGTCGACCACCTGCGGCAGGTCGATCACGACCAGTCGACCCTGGTGCACGAGCAGGTTGTACGGCGACAGGTCGCCATGCGCGTAGCCGGCCCGCGCCAGCACCCGCAGCGCCTCCACCAGTTGGGCCCACAGGTCACGCAGCTCGGTCGGGCCGGGTCGCAACTGGGCCAGTCGGGGTGCCGCCTCTCCCGACTCGGCGTCACCGACGAACTCCAGCATCAGCTCAGTGCCCCGCAACTGCACCGGGTACGGCACGGCGATCCGGTCGTGCCCGGCGCCGATCTCCCAGAGCCGGCTCAGCGCGGCGAACTCGGCTGCCGCCCACTGCCCGGCGATCATCTGCCGGCCGAACGCCGTCCGGCTGGCCATCGCCCGGTTCTCCCGGGACCGGCGCACCCGACGGCCCTCCAGGTAGCCGGCATCGCGGTGGAACAACCGGTGCTCGGGATCGCGGTAGCGTTTCACCGCGAGCAGACAGGACCGGTCGGTGTCCGGCACGGCCCGACGGACCAGGTGGACGTCCGCCTCCTTGCCGGTCTTCAACACACCCAGCTCGGTGTCCTTGGCGGCCAACTCGGTGACCAGCCAGGCGGGGTGCGGTTGTGGCCCGTGCACGGCGTCGTCCCAGGACGACCAGCGCTCGCCGGTGTCCGGGTCAGGTTCGCTGTCCGGGTCTGCGGGCGGCTCGGTGGGCCGCCCGCGCTTCAGAAACTGCTGTTCGTCGTCGTCGAAGCGGCTCTTGCCGCGGCTCCGGCGCTCAAGCGCCGGAAGGTCATGATCGCGCACTGTGGTGAGGTTCCCTTGGTCGAGGCTGAGATAGGCAGCTGGAAGCGACCTGCAAAGACGGCCATGACCCGCCTCCTCTCCTCGACCGGGCACACGCCCGGGATGCACCATGCGCGGACAATGCTCGTACGACCACGTCGGCCGGTCAACCGAATTACCGGGCCGCCACCCGAACGACCGCTCGGACGCACGGCCGGCAGCGCGGAAACCCTCAGCGGGCCAGCACGGTGGCGACCGCGGCGATCAACCCGTCCACGGTGCGGCTCGGCGCGAACCGGACGTCCGACCAGGTGCGCCCCCGGTGCAGCCAGACGCTGGGCAGCCCGACGGCGGCGGCCCCGCCGATGTCCGCCTCCGGGCTGTCGCCGATCACCCACGCCCCCCGCAGCGGCATCCGGACCCGCTGGGCGGCGAGCGCGAAGATTCTCGGGTTGGGCTTGCTGACGCCGGCCTCCTCGGAGATCACCCAGTCCGCGACGTACTGGTCCAGCCCGGTCTGGCGAATCTTGGCGTCCTCGACGCGCACGGTGCCGTTGCAGACCACCACCGGCACCCAGCCGGCGTCGTCGGCGATCCGCAGCGCGCAGGCGGTCAGCGGATCGAGCCGGGTCTGCGCCACCACCCCGTCGTGCAGCTCCTCGACCAGGTCGATCGAGGGAATCCGCAGATCGTAACGGTCCCGGATGGCGTCGGCGAGGTCCCAGCGGTCGGTCAGACCGTCGGCGTCGATCGAGATCAGCCAGTCGATGTCGGTGTGGGGCGCGCCGATGCTGTCCAGGAAGCGCTCACCCCAGCGGCGGAACGGCCCGGCCCGATCCAGCAGGGTGTTGTCCAGGTCCAGCAGGAGCAGTGGCACTCGGGCACCCTACGGGACCGACGTGTCGGTTAACAGATGCGGCGGGTATCGAGCTGACGGCAGGCTCAGCCAGGCATCGACAGCCGGGCGCCGCCCTGGTCCGGCAGCCGATCGAGAAGCATCGAGTGGGCCGTCCGGGTGGCCGCGAGCACTGCGGGATCCAGCGTCGCCACGAGCACCGCAGTGCCGTCGTCCGCCCCGCGGGCCAGCACCCGCCCCTCGGGGTCGTAGATGGCCGCACCGCCGTTGAACCGCCACGGATCGGCCCCTCCGACCGCGTTGGCGAAGACCACGAACATCGTGTTGTCCAGGGCACGTGCGGCGTAGTAGAGGTCCCGGCGGTGCTCGGAGCCGGCCAGGTATCCGCTGGGGCACAGGTAGGCGTGCGCGCCGTCGAGGGCGGCGGCCCGGCCGTGCTCGGGGAAACAGCCGTCGTAGCAGATGCCGAGCCCGAGCCGCCAGTCGTCGACGAGCAGCGTGGCACCCCGGTCGCCGGGGCTGAACAGCTCCCGCTCGCCGCCCCACAACTGCTGCTTGTCGTACCCGACCCGCACCTCGCCGGTCCGGTCGACCACCAGCGCCGCGATGGTCCGCCGGCCGTCGGGGTGCCGGACGGCCGCGCCGACCACCGCGGTGACGCTGGCCTCGCGCGCCGCGACGCGCAGCGGGTCGAGCCGGGGATCCGCGACCATCCCGGCCGGGTCGGCCGCGACGTCCGTGCCGGCCGGGTCGGCCGCGAGAACCGGCGGGTGGTACGCGCAGAGGAACAGTTCCGGCAGGACGGCCACCCGGGCGCCCCGCTCACCGGCCTGGCGGACCAGGTCGGCGGCGATGACCGTGTTGCCGGCGACGTCGCCCGGTGTGGGGGTGGCCTGGATGGTGGCCACCGTCAGCGGGGAGTTGGGCAGGGTGTGGGGCTGGGTCACCGGGCGATGGTAGTCGGCAACATCCCAAGCCGTACGTACGGTTTGCGTGCCCCGGGGTGACCTGCGACGATCGACGTGTGCCCAGAGTAAGCCAGGACCAGCTCGACGCTCGCCGGCAGGAGATCCTCGCCGCGGCCCGGGCGTGTTTCGCCCGGCTCGGCTACGAGGGGGCGACCGTACGCCGCCTCGAAGAGGCCACCGGCCTGTCCCGTGGCGCGATCTTCCACCACTTCCGCGACAAGGACTCGCTCTTCCTTGCCGTCGCCGAGGACGACGCCGCGGTCATGGTCGAGACGGTGGCCCGCAACGGTCTGGTCCAGGTTATGCGCGACCTCCTCGCTCGCGCCGTCTCGCCGGACACCACCGGCTGGCTGGGCAGCCAACTGGAGGTATCCCGCCGGCTGCGCACCGACCCGGCGTTCGCCAAGCGCTGGGCGGAGCGGTCCGCCGCGATCGCCGAGGCGACCCGGGACCGGCTGGCCCGCCAGCGCGACGCCGGGGTGCTGCGCGAGGACGTCCCGATCGACGTGCTGGCCCAGTTCCTGGAGCTGGCCTACGACGGCCTGGTGCTGCACCTGGCCATGGGCCGACCGGCCGGCGACCTGGGCCCGGTGCTCGACCTCGTCGAGGAGGCGGTCCGCCGGCACTAGCCGCGCGCACACCGGTCTGTCGACCGTGGCGAGGCTGCTCCACAATGGGGCCGCCGATCCCTCCGGTGACAGGAGCAGTCGATGACCGTCCACGCCGCGTCCGGCGACACCTGGGGCATCTCCGGCCCGACCTTCCTCCGCTACTACATCGCCGCGGCCATCCTGCTGGTGGCGATCGTGGCGTACCAGCGGTTCCGTCTGGCGGTCGGGTCGAGCGGTGCCATGACCGCCGATCCCCTCGGACCACAGCAGGTCGCGTACCTCAACGGCGGCCCCCAACTCGCGGTGCACGCGGCGCTCGGCGGGCTGCGCGGCAGCGGCGCGGTCGGCGTACGACCGGACCGCCGACTGACCACCGTCGGTGCCGCACCGACCGGACTCACCCCCCTGGACCAGGCCATCCACTGGGCAGCCCACCAGCACTCGCGGGTCCGGGATCTGCCCCAGGACGAGCGCGTACGCGTCGCGCTGCACCAGATCCGCAACGGCCTGGAGGAGCGCGGGCTGCTGACCAACGACGCGCAACGCGCACGGGCCCGCTTCTGGGCCACGCTCCTGATCGCCCTGCTGGGTCTCGGTGTGCTCCGGTTGGTCTCCGGCCTGTTCAGCGGCCGCCCGGTCGGCTACCTGCTGCTGACCCTGGTCGCTCTCCTGATCGTCACGCTGGTGCTGCGTCGGGTCCCGATGCTCACCCGAGCCGGTCGGGCCGCTCTGCGCTCCGTCCGCCGCCAGCACACCCACCTCGCCCCCGCCTCCGCACCGGCCTACGCCACCTACGGAGCGGCCGGTGCGGCGATGGGCGTGGCCCTGTACGGCACCGCCTCGCTCTGGGCGCTCGACCCTGGCTTCGCCGAGCAGGCCGAGATCCAGCGCCAGGCCGCCGCCGGTAGCGGCTGGTCCGGAGGATCCGACGGATCCTCGGGCGGTGGTGACAGCTCCGGCTCGGACGGCGGCAGTTCCTGCGGCGGCGGCGGAGGCGGGTGCGGCGGCGGGGGGTGCGGCGGATGACCTGCCCGTCCGGCGTCGGTATCGGCTGGCGGCCGGAGATCGCCGGTTTCGTGGGCGAGCTGCCCGGCCTGCGCTTCGTGGAGGTGGTGGCCGAGGGGGTGCCCGCCTCCGGGCCGCTCCCGCCCGGCCTGACCCAGCTGCGGGACCGCGCGGTGACCGTCGTACCCCATGGGGTGCGGCTCTCTCTCGGCGGCGCCGAGCCGGTCGACCCGGCCCGGGTCGCGCACCTGGCCGCGGTGGCACAACGCCTGGACGCCCCGCTGGTCAGCGAGCACATCGCGTTCGTCCGGGCCGGCGGCCTGGAGGCCGGTCACCTGCTGCCGCTGCCCCGCAGCCGGGAAGCCGTCGACGCGGTCTGCGCCAACGTGGCCCGGGCGCAGGCCGAGCTTCCGGTGCCGATCGCGCTGGAACCGATCGCCGCCCTTGTCGACTGGCCCGACGACGAGCTGACCGAGGCGGACTTCCTCTCCGAGATCCTCGACCGGACCGGAGCACTGCTGCTGCTGGACGTGGCCAATGTGCACGCCAACGCCCGCAACCGGGGTGCCGACCCGCTGGCGTTGCTGGACCGCCTGCCGCTGGAACGGGTCGCGTACGCCCACGTGGCCGGCGGCGCGGAACACGGCGGTTTCTACCACGACACCCACACCGACCCGGTGCCGACAGCGGTGCTGGAGCTTCTCGGCGCGCTCTGCGCCCGACGGCGACCGCCGGCCCTGCTGCTGGAGCGCGACGGCCACTATCCGCCGGCCGTCGAACTCCGCGCCGAACTGGACGCCCTGGCCGCCGCCGCGGGCTTTCCGGCCGTGACATGACGGGCACACCAGAGGGCGGCAGCGCGCCGACGCCCCGCGTCGGGCTGGCCGAACGGCAGGCCGAACTTGTCGCGGCGCTGGTCGCCGGGGGTGAGCCACCGGCGGGGTTCGCGCCGGGCCCGCTGGCCGCCACCCGCGCGGCCCTGCTGCGCAAACGGGCCGGCGAGGTGGCCCGGCACTGGCCACTGCTCGCCGCAGGTCTCGGCGCCCGCTGGTCGGCCACCTTCGCCGAGTGGGCCGCCCGGCGACCCACCGCCGGATCGCTGCGCGACGGTTGGGACCTGGCCCGGTCGCTGCGCGCCCAGCAGGCGCTCCCCCCGGCCGCCGCCGAGGAGTTGGCCGTCCGGGAGGCACGCCTGCGCTACGACGGGCTTCGAGCGCCGCGCCCGCGCCGGGCGCCAGCGGTGGGCCGCGCCGGCGGCGCCGTCGCGCTGCAGATCGCCGGCCGGGTACGCCTGCTGCGCCCCGCCCCACGGCTGTCCACCCGTGCTGGCGACGGGTTACCGGATGCGGCAGGATCGGAGTTATGGATCTCGGACTGACCGACCGCGTGTACGTCCTCACCGGCGCCTCCCGCGGTCTGGGTTACGCGACCGCACAGAGCCTGGTCGCCGACGGTGCGCGGGTGGTGCTCTCGGCCCGCGACCCGGACGCGGTGGCCGCCGCCGCGCAGCAGCTGGGCGGCCCGGAGCACGCCATCGGGCTGGCCGCGGACCTGACCCACCCGGAGACCCCGGGGCAGCTCGTCGCCGCCGCCCAGGAACACTTCGGCCGGCTCGACGGCGCGCTGATCTCGGTCGGTGGACCACCGCCGGGCAACGCCGCAGCGGTCACCGACGAGCAGTGGCGGCTGTCCTTCGAGACCGTCTTCCTGGGCACCATCCGCGCCGTACGCACTGTCGCCAACTCCCTGCCCGAGGGCGGCGCGATCGGGTTGGTGCTCTCCACCTCGGCGCGTGGCCCGGTGCCCGGCCTCGGCATCTCCAACGGCCTGCGGCCCGGCCTGGTCGGGGCCGCCAAGGACATCGCCGACGACTACGGTCCGCGTGGGGTCCGGGTGGTCGGGCTGTTGCCCGGCCGGATCATGACCGACCGCAACCGGGAACTGTTCGGAGCGACCGGTGACCCGGAGCGGGCCCGCGCCGAGGCGGAGGCCGGCATCCCGCTGCGCCGCGTCGGCGACCCCGCCGAGTTCGGCCGGGTGGCCGCGTTCGTGCTCTCCCCCGCCGCGAGCTACCTCACCGGAATCACAGTGCCGGTCGACGGCGGCGCGCTGCGCGGGCTGTGACAGCCGAGCGGCCCCGACCCGCCCGCACGGTGACGCCGCCAGGGCCGGACCCGGGCGTTGATCGACTCGACATCACGGAAGCCGGGCTGTCGACGCGACCAGGACACGCCGACGTCCAGGAACCCAAGTCGATCAAGGCGCGGCGGTCCGTCCCGACCCGGCCGACCCGCGCGGACCTCGCGGCAGCGGCGGACCGGACGATTCCCGACGTCCTCGCTCCCGGCCTGGAGGTGCTCTTCGTCGGCATCAACCCGGGTCTGTGGTCGGCGGCGACGGGCTGGCACTTCGCCCGACCCGGCAACCGGTTCTGGCCGGCGCTGCACCGGGGCGGGTTCACGCCCCGGCTGCTGCACCCCAGCGAACAGGACGAACTGCCAGCGCTCGGGCTCGGCATCACCAACATGGCCGCCCGGGCCAGTGCCCGCGCGGACGAGCTGAGCACCGAGGAACTCCTCGACGGCGCGGCGATCCTGACCGACAAGGTGGCCCGGTACCGGCCGCGCTGGGTGGCAGTGGTGGGGGTGACCGCGTACCGGATCGGTTTCCAGCGGCCCAAGGCAGCCTTCGGGCCGCAACCGGAGACGCTGGCCGACGCGCGGCTGTGGGTGCTACCCAACCCCAGCGGCCTGAACGCGCACTTCACCCCGGTCACCCTGAGCCTGGCGTTCGCCGAGTTGCGGGCAGCGACCGAGCTACCAGCCCTGTGATCCACGACGTCAGTTGGCGGCGGCCGGTGGCAGCACCTCGTCGGCGCGGTAGGTGCCCAGCGGCATGACCACCGGCTCGGCACCGGTCGCGTCGACGAACGGGGTGGGCGAGTCGGCGACCGCGAACTGGGTGCGGTACAGCTCGGCGTAGAGCCCACCAACGGCCACCAACTCGTCGTGCCGTCCCCGCTCGACGACCCGTCCGCCGTCCAGGACGAGGATCTGGTCGGCGTCTCGCACTGTGGAGAGCCGGTGCGCGATCACCAGCGCGGTCCGCCCGGCCAGCGCCACCGACAGCGCCCGCTGCACCGCCGCCTCGCTCTCCGAGTCAAGGTGAGCGGTCGCCTCGTCGAGGATCACGATCGACGGTGCCTTGAGCAGCAGTCGCGCTATCGCGATGCGCTGCTTCTCGCCGCCGGAGAACCGGTAGCCGCGCTCCCCTACCGTGGTGTCCAGACCGTCGGGCAGCGCCCGAACCAGATCGGCCACCTGCGCCCCGGCCAGGGCGGCCCAGATCTCGTCGTCGGTAGCGTCCGGCTTGGCGTAGCGCAGATTCTCGGCGATCGTCTCGTGGAACAGGTGCGAATCCTGAGTGACCACACCGATCTCGTCGCGCAGGGAGGCGAGCGTCGCGTCACGCACGTCCACGCCGCCGACGAGCACCTGCCCGTCGCTGACGTCGTAGATCCGGGAGATGAGCATCGACAGTGTCGACTTGCCCGCCCCGGACGGGCCGACCAGCGCGACCATCTGCCCCGGCTCGACGCTGAACGAGACCCCCTTGAGCACCGGTTCGTTGACGGTCCGGTCGAGGGTGGCGACCTCCTCCAGGGAGGCGAGGGAGACCTCGGCGGCGCTCGGGTAGCGGAAACGCACGTCGCGGAAGTCGACCCGGCCGGCACCCAGGGGCACCGGTACCGCGTCGGGCTTCTCCACGATGCCCGGCTTGAGGTCGAGCACCTCGAAGACCCGGTCGAAGGAGACCAGCGCGCTCATCACGTCCACCCGGACGTTGGAGAGCGCGGTGAGCGGCCCGTACAGGCGGGTGAGCAGCAGCGCGAGCGTCACCACGGTGCCGGCGCTGACGCCGCCGGTCACCGCGAGCCAGCCGCCGAGACCGTAGGTCAGCGCTTGCGCCAGCGAGGCGACCAGCAGCATCGCCACGAAGAAGGTGCGGGAATACATGGCGGACTGGATGCCGATGTCGCGGACCCGCTCGGCCCGGTCGCCGAACCGGCGGGCCTCGATCTCGGGCTGGCCGAAGAGCTTCACCAGCAGCGCGCCGGCCACCCCGAACCGCTCGGTCATCGTCGCGTTCATCTTGGCGTCGAGGTTGTACGCCTCGCGGGTGATCTCGGCCAGTCGCTTGCCGACCCGACGGGCCGGAATGATGAAGATCGGCAGCAGCACCAGTGACAGCGCGGTGATCTGCCAGGAGAGGGTGAACATCACCGCTGCGGTGAGGACCAACTGGATGACGTTGCTGACCACACCGGACAGGGTGGAGGTGAACGCCCGCTGGGCGCCGAGCACGTCGTTGTTGAGCCTGCTGACCAGGGCGCCGGTCTGGGTGCGGGTGAAGAACTGCAACGGCATCCGCTGCACGTGGTCGTAGACCCGGGTGCGCAGGTTGAAGATGATGCCCTCGCCGATGCGGGCGGAATACCACCGCTGGGCCAGCGACAGCAGCGCGTCGGCGACCGCAAGCGCGGCGATGAACAGGGCCAGCCGCACCACGAGCCGCCCGGCCTCGGTGCCGCCCTCGTTGATCGCGTTGATCACGTCGCCGGCGAGCACCGGAGTGGCCACGCCGATGATGGCGGCCAACACCACGGTGGCCAGGAAGACGATGATGTCGCGCCGGTAGGGGTGGGCGAAATCGACGATGCGGCGGGCCACCCCGCGCTTGAGCCGGTGGGAGGAGACCTCGTCGCGGTTACGCATCGACCGGAGCATGCTCCACCCGGCCATGCCACCGCCGGACATCGGGTTGGACATCGTTCACCTCCGGGTTGCCGGGCAGACCGCACCGTCAGGTCAATTCTCCCGACGAGTGTGACAACCTCGGTCGTAACCCGGATCTTCCCGTGCGGTCCTTACCTATTCTCCAGTGCCGGCGAGGTCACGCAGCCGACGGGTCTGTGCCTCCCGCTCGGCGCGCTGCTGGTCGGCGTGCGACCGCCCGGCGGCGCCGGCGAGCAGCGCCTTGATCTCGACCACCGCGTCGCGGGCCCCGGAGAGCAGGCCGGCGGTCAAATCCCGCACCGCGCCGTCCAACTCGGCCGGGGATACGACCAGGGTGGCCAGCCCGATCCGGTCCGCCTCGGCGGCGTCCAACCGGCGGCCTGTCGCACAGATCTCCAACGCCCGCGAATAGCCGACCAGCTCGACGAGGCGTTTCGTCCCGGCCAGATCCGGCACCAGGCCGAGGGTCACCTCGGCCATCGACATCTTCGCGTCCGCGGACAGCACTCGCAGGTCGCAGGCGAGCGCGAGCTGAAAGCCAGCACCGATCGCGTGGCCCTGCACGGCCGCGACAGAGACGACATCCGGCCGGTGCAGCCAGGTGAAACCGGCCTGGAACTCCGCGATGCGCTCGGCGCACTCCTGCTCGGGCAGCGTGGCCAGCTCAGCGAACGACCCCGGACCGGAGGCGCCCGCCACCGCGAGATCGAGGCCGGCCGAGAACGCGCGGCCCTCACCGCGGACCACCACCACCCGCACGTCGCCGGGCAGGTCGCGGGAAAAGTCGCTCATCGCTCGCCACATCGCGGGCGTCTGGGCATTGAGCACGTCGGGCCGGCACAACGTCACCGTGGCGACCGGCCCGTCGCAAGTCAGCCGAACCCCGGTCGCCTCGGCGGTCACCGGACTTCCCGGGGCGCGGCGCTGGTGGACGACGCTGAGGGGCGGGTCACGCCTTCTTGCGGCGTCGGGCGCCACCGCGCTGACGCAGCTGCACGCCGGACTCGGTGAGCACTCGATGGATGAACCCGTAGGAACGGCCGGTCGAGGCCGCCAACGCGCGGATGCTCTCCCCCGAGGTGTACCGCTTTACCAGGTCCTTGGCGAGCGTCTGACGCTCGGCTCCGACGATCCGGCGACCCTTCTCAGTGCTGGTGGCTGTGCCAGTGGCTGCCATGCTGTGTCCTCACGTCCCAGACTGTGCGGTTCGGATACGGTCCCACCTATTAGACCGCCTCGAACGATCATGCGCCAGATATCAACTCTTCGCCAACCGACACGCTATGCAATGTCAGCTTCCCGATAGAGTGATCCTGGCGATGCGGCCCGCCGCGGCGTCCGGGCGTACCACCCGCCGGCGCTGGTTGCTGCCGACAAGCCGTAACCTGCCGTCGTGATCGACCTGCTCAGCACGGCGGCCGGAGCGGCAGTGGTCTTCGCCGCGACCGACATCGACGACATCGTCATCCTGACCCTGTTCTTCGTCGCGGCCCGCACCACCGGTCGGCCCCGCCCGTGGCAGATTGTCGCCGGCCAATACGTCGGTATCGGTGCGCTCGCGCTGGCGAGCGCGGTGGTGGCCGCCGGGCTGCTCGTGGTGCCGGACCCGTGGACGGGGCTTCTCGGCCTGTTACCGATCGCGCTGGGCGTACGCGCGCTGCGTCACTCCGACGAGGACGAGACCCCCACTGTCGTGACCGGAGCGCTCGGCGTGGCCGGCGTGACGATCGCGAACGGCGCCGACAACGTGGCCGTCTACGTACCTGTCTTCCGAGCCCTCGGCGCAGCCGACAGCGCGGTGTTCCTCCTGATCTTCGTGCTGCTCATCGCGCTGTGGTGTGCCGTCGGCGCGTGGCTGGGAGGGCACCCACGGGTTGTCCGGCTGGTCGAACGCGCCGGCCACTGGCTGGTGCCGACGATCTTCATCGGCATCGGCGTGGCGATCCTGGTCAGCTCCGGCGTCGTCGGCCGGCTGGTGGACCTGCTCGGTTGAGGCCCGGCCAGAAGCTTGGTCAGGCCAGCTCGACAAGTTCGAGCAGGTCGTCGCTCCAGGCGTCCTCGTCGCCGTCGGGCAGCAGGATGGCCCGGTCCGGCTTGAGCGCCAGCACCGCACCCGGGTCGTGGGTCACCAGGACGATCGCGCCCGGGTAGTTGGCGATGGCGTCGAGGACCTGCTCCCGGCTGACCGGGTCGAGGTTGTTCGTCGGCTCGTCGAGCAACAGCACGTTGGCGCCGGAACAGACCAGGGTGGACAGCGCCAGCCGGGTCTTCTCGCCGCCGGAGAGCACCCCGGCCGGCTTGTTCACGTCGTCGCCGGAGAACAGGAAGGCGCCGAGGATCTTGCGCAGGTCGGTGTCGGACTGCTCGACCGCGGCGGCGCGCATGTTCTCCAGAACCGTCCGCTCCACGTCCAGCGTCTCGTGCTCCTGGGCGTAGTAGCCCAGCCGCAGGCCATGCCCCGCGTGCACCTCGCCGGTGTCCGGGCTGAGCAGCCCGCCGAGCATCCGCAGCAGGGTCGTCTTACCGGCGCCGTTGAGCCCGAGGATGGCCACCCGGGAGCCCCGGTCCACCGCCACGTTGACGTCGGTGAAGATCTCCAGCGATCCGTACGACTTGGAGAGACCGGTCGCCGTGAGCGGGGTCTTGCCGCACGGCGCGGGGCTGGGGAACCGCACCTTGGCCACCCGGTCGGCGACCCGCACCTCCTCCAAGCCGGAGATCAGCTTCTCGGCGCGGCGGGCCATGTTCTGCGCGGCCACGGTCTTGGTGGCCTTGGCCCGCATCTTGTCGGCCTGCGCCATCAGCGCGCCGGCCTTCTTCTCCGCGTTGGCCCGCTCCCGGCGGCGGCGCCGCTCGTCGGTCTCGCGCGCCTCCAGGTACGCCTTCCAGCCCAGGTTGTAGACGTCGATGACCGACCGGGTGGCGTCGAGGAACCAGACCTTGTTGACCACCGACTCCAGCAGCGCGCCGTCGTGGGAGATCACGATCAGGCCGCCCTTGTGGTTGGCGAGAAAGCCCCGCAGCCAGGTGATCGAGTCGGCGTCGAGGTGGTTGGTGGGCTCGTCGAGCAGCAGGATGCCGCCGCCGTTCTCGCCCGCGTCACGGAACAGGATCCGGGCCAGCTCGATGCGTCGCCGCTGACCACCGGACAGGGTGCCGATGGTCTGCGCGAGCGCCCGGTCCGGTAGGCCGAGGTTGGCGCAGATCCGCGCGGCCTCGGCCTCGGCCGCGTACCCGCCGAGGGCGGCGAACTGGTCCTCCAGCGCGCCGTACCGACGGACCAGCTTGTCGTTGGCGTCCTCGGCGAGGCGGGCCTCGATCTCCTGCATCTGCGCCATCAGCACGTCCAGGCCGCGCGCGGAGAGAACCCGGTCGCGGCCGGTGACCTCCAGGTCACCCGTGCGCGGGTCCTGCGGCAGGTAACCGATGGCGCTGCGCTGGTCGATCTGGCCGCCGTACGGCTGCCCCTCGCCGGCGAGCACCTTCAGCGTGGTGGTCTTGCCGGCGCCGTTGCGACCGACCAGGCCGATCCGGTCACCGGGCTGCACGCGCAGGGTGGTGTCGGACAGCAGGATCCGGGAACCGGCACGCAGTTCCAGGCCGGTGGCAGTGATCATGTTTGCGGGGCTCGCTCTCGGGGTTCGGAAGGCTGACTCGGGGCACGCGAAACGGCCGGCGGGCTCAAGGGCCCGACGGGGTCGACCAACCGACCGCCGGTGCCGCCTCGGCCCGGGGCAGGGGTACGTCCGGTCGGGTCGCCTCCTCGG
>NZ_JBEZEH010000129.1:0-20068 GCF_040648775.1 Micromonospora sp. NPDC049089 | reverse complement strand
GGGCATCGCGGAAGGAGTAACCATGTCACTCGACGTGGATGGCACCCAGGTGACGCTGTGCCGGGACAGCGCGCGGCCCAGCGTGCGGCTGCGGCGCCGCTATCCGGCACCGGTCGCCGCGGTGTGGCGGTGCCTCGTCGAACCGGATCAGGTCAACGCCTGGTGGACACCGATGACCGTCGAGCTGGTGCCGGAGGCTGGCGCCGCGATGACGTTCACCTGGCCCGGTGGCGACACGGATCCGGGCCAGGTCCTCGCCGTCGACCCACCCCACCTCTTCGCGTACACCTGGGGTCCGGACACCCTGCGCTGGGACCTGTGCGCCGCGGGGGACGGGACCGACCTCACGTTGCTGACCACGGTGGCCGACCCGGGCCACATCGCCTACAGCGCGGCTGGCTGGCACGCCGGCCTCGACCTGCTCGGAGATCACCTGGCCGGCCGCGAGGTCGTGCCACCCGGCCCCGATCCGGCACCTCCGGCGCTGGTCGAACGCTATCGTCGACTGCTCGACGGAGAACAGGGATGACACATGGCTGACGAAGAGATCCACGACAGTCCCACCAAGTGGGTGGCCGACCACGTGCGCTCCTATGTGGAGAGCGACGGCGCCAAGGGACACGACTTCCAGGGCAAGCTGCCCACCCTGCTCCTGACGACGCGGGGCCGCCGGACGGGCAAGCTGCGCCGCACCGCACTGATCTACGGGCGGGACGGCGACCGGTACGTGGTGGTGGCCTCGGCGGGCGGGCAGGAGGCGAATCCCGCCTGGTACCTGAACCTCTGCGCCGAACCGGAGGTGTCCGTGCAGGTGTACGGCGAGACCTTCCAGGCCAAGGCGTCGGTCGCCGCTGAGGCCGAGCGGCCCGCGCTGTGGGAGAAGATGGCGGGGATCTTCTCCACCTACCGCCGCTACCAGAAGAAGGCATCCCGGGAGATCCCGGTGGTGCTGCTGGAACCGCTGCGTTAACCCCCGAACAGGCTGTGCGCCTCCGCCGGCCCGCCCCCGTCCGCGCGGAGGCGCACAGCCCCGCCTCAGCCCGCCCGCCGGTAGGCCGCCGTCAACTTCTCCACGGCGGGCACCACCTCGTTGGGCGTGGGCAGACCCATCATCTCGGTACGCAGGCGGACCGCGTTCTCCTTGAACGACGGGTCCTTGAGCACCCGCATCAGGTCCTCGCGGAGCCCCGCGGGAGTGAGATAGTCGGAGTCGTAGGCCAGCCACACCCCGGCGCCACGCTCCTGCAGCCCGTTCGCCTGCGCCACCGGGCCGAACCACTTCTCGCTCCAGTACGCGCTCGGCACGATGAGCTGCGGTACGGCGTGCTCGAAGGCTGAGGCCATCGTCGAGGATCCGCCGTGGTGCACGATGGCGCTGCACGTCGGCAGCAGGACGTTCATCGGCACGAAGTCGACCACCCGCACGTTGTCCGGTATCCGCGGCACCGAGGCGAGCTGCTCCGCGCTCATCGTGGCGACCACCTCGATGTCGAGGTCGCCCACCGCCTCGAGCAGGTCCGTGGCCGAGGCCTCGGCGACGTCCGCCTCGCGGTGGGTCATGCCCAGCGTGACGCAGACCCGCGGCCGGGCCGGCTGCTCGTAGAGCCACCGTGGCACCACCGAGGGGCCGTTGAAGGCGAGGTGACGCATCCGGATGTAGTGCGGTGAGCTGGGGCGCCAGGTCCACGGCGGCATGGTGTCGATCGTCCACTGGCCGTGCACGACGTCGTCGGCGAACGCGCCGCCGCCGTGCGTGCGCAGCAGCGGCTCCAGCCAGGCGCGCATCGGGTCCGGCCGGGACCCGCCGGCCGCCCGGACGGCCTCCCAGAGCTGCACGAAGGCGTCCGTGCCGAACAGGATGCGCGCGTGCGCCGCGCCGCAGGCCCGGGCCACCACCGGTCCGGCGTAGGTCATCGCGTCCCAGAGCACCAGGTCCGGCCGCCAGGCGCGGGCGAAACCGATCAGGTCGGTGAGCATCTCGTCGGTGTGCAGGAACGGGAGGAGGTTCGTGGTTAGGTACTCAAGCTCGGCGTACGGATCGTCCCGGGCGTAGTCGGTCTGCACCGGCAGCGTGGCCGGCGCGCCCTGGCGCTTCGGCGGCTCGGACATCTCGTCGACCTCGGCCAGCGTCTCGGCCATGGGCTCACCGGCCAGGACTGCGGTGAGCCCCGCCTGCGCCAGCGCCTCGGTCGAGCCCGGCTGGCAGGCGACGCGCACGTCATGGCCGGCGGTGCGCAGCGCCCAGGCCAGCGGCGTCATGATGTAGAGGTGTGACTTCAGGTCCGGGGGAGCGACGAACAGGACACGCATGGCGGGTCTCTCCTTCGGGTTCGAGGTGATTCACCAGCCCGCCGGCGGGCTGGCGCCGGCGACCGGGGGGAACAGCTCGTCCAGGCGCCGGATCACCGCGGGGTCGAGCGGGCTGTCGAGGGCGGCGAGGGAACCGTGCAGGTGCGCCAGGGTGCGTGGACCGATCACCGCGCCGGTCAGTCCGGGACGGCCCAGCACCCAGGCGAGCGCCACCTCGGCCGGGTCCAGCCCGAGACCGGCACAGTACTTCTCGTAGTCGGCGACGGCCTCGTACCGGTCCTCCAGGGCCCGCATCGCGCGCCCCTGCGCCGTCTTCACCGCGGTGCCGTCGGCCAGCTTCCGGAGCGCGCCGCCGAGCAGCCCGCCGTGCAGCGGGGACCAGGCGAACACCCCGACGCCGTACGCCTGGGCCGCCGGGATCACCTCCGCCTCGGCCTGCCGGGCCACCAGGTTGTAGGCACACTGCTCGACGACGAGCCCGAGGTGACCCCGGCGGGTCGCCGTTTCCCGCGCCGCGGCGATGTGCCACCCGGCGAAGTTCGAGGAGCCGACGTACCGGATCTTGCCCTGGCCGGTCAGCATCTCCATCGCCTGCCAGATCTCGTCCCAGCCGGCGTGTGGATCGAAGTGGTGCATGTGGTACAGGTCGATCCAGTCGGTGCGCAGCCGCCGCAGGGAGTCCTCGCAGGAGGCGACGATGTGCCGGGCGGACAACCCGCGATCGTTGGGCCAGTCACTCATCGGGTTGAACACCTTGGTCCCCAGCACCACCTTCTCCCGCCGGCGGTCGCCCTGGTCGAACCATGCGCCGATGAGTTCCTCGGTCAGCCCCCGATGCACCTGCCAGCCGTAGTGGTTAGCTGTGTCGAAGAAGTTGATGCCGTGGTCCAGCGCCTCGTCCATGAGGCGGAACGCCTCTTCGCGCGTGGTGCGCACACCGAGATTGAGCGTGCCCAGGCACAGCGGGCTGACCTCCAGGGCGGTACGGCCGAGTCGGGTGTAGCGCATCGTCGCTCTCCTTCGTCTCAGCCGCGCTGCCCGACGAACAGGCCGCGCCCGGTAAGCCCGTCATCCAGGAACTCGGCCGGGCAGCCGGCGTCCGCGAACGCACCCAGGTACTCGTCGCGGCTGAACAGCATGAGGTGCGACGTCTGGGTGAACTCCCGGATACCGCCCGCGTCCCCCACCAGGAAGCGCACCTCCAGGTGCGACATCCGCCCGGTGCGGGTGGTGTGTGACATCCGGGCCACCGCCCGCGTCCCGTCGGTGTCGGAGTCGACGGCCAGATGACCGTCGAGGAACCGCTCGGGAAACCACCACGGTTCCACCACCAGCACGCCGCCTGGCTCCAGGTGCTGCGCCATGGACCCCACGGCCTGACGCAACTCGGCCACCGAGCCCAGGTAGCCGATGGCGTTGAACATGCAGGTGACCGCGTCGAAGCGGCGGTCCAGGCGAAAGTCGCGCATGTCGCCGTCGTGCACGGGCACCCCGGGTAGGCGCGTCCGGGCCGTCGCACGCATCGGCTCGGACAGCTCCACGCCGGCCACCTCGTCGAAGGTGCCGGCGAAGGTGGCCAGGTGTGCGCCCGTCCCGCAGGCCACGTCGAGCAGGCTGGCGGCCTCCGGACGCCGGTCGCGGATCAACCGGGTCAGGGTCTCCGCCTCGGCGGCCCAGTCCTTGCCCCGGCTGCGGTAGATGAACTCGTAGATCTCGGCGAACTCGGCGGTGTAGGTCATCGGCGGACCCCGGCGAACAGGCCGCGGCCGGGCAGGCCGCCGGCATCGGTGAGATGCTCGGCGGTACAGCCCGCCGACCGCAGGGCCTCGAGATAGTCCTCCCGGGTGAACAGGGTCAGCATCTGCACGTGGGAGAAGTGCCGGATACCGCCGCCGCCGTCGGCGACGACGTAGTGCGCCTCGTGCCGGGCCGCCTGCCCCTGCCGCGCCGAGTGCGAGACCCGCACGACGGTACGGGTGTCGTCGTGGACCACGTCGTGGGCGACGTGCCCGTCGAGGAAGGTGTCCGGGGACCACCAGGGGTCGATCACCAGTACGCCACCGGGAACGAGGTGCGCGGCCATCGTCCGGACCGTCGCACAGAGCTCGTCGACGTCGTGGGCGTAGCCGATGGTGCCGGTCAGGATGCACACGGCATCGAATTCGCGGCCCAGCGCGAACGACCGCATGTCGCCGACGTGGACGGCGCCGGACGGCAGCTTGGCCTGCGCCACAGTGCACATCGCTGGGGACAGTTCGAGTCCGGCCACCTCCAGGAAGGTGGTCGCCAGCCGCCGCAGGTGCTCGCCGGTCCCGCAGGCCACGTCCAGCACGGACCGGGCCTGCGGCCGGCGCTCGCGGACCACGCGCGCCACGGCGTCCGCCTCGGCGGCGAAGTCCTTGCCCCGTCCGGCGTACAGCAGGTCGTAGATCTCGGCCACGTCGGCGTCGTAGGCGGCCGAGGTCACCGTGTGTTGGCCGGTCACCGGGTGTCTCCCGCCGCGACGGTGTGCCGGCCGAGCCGACGGGCGAGGGATGCGCGCAGCGCCGCGACGACCGCGTCCACGTCGTCGTCGCTGAGCGCCTGGTGCATCGGCAGGCACAGGGTGCGTTCGGCGGCCCGCTCGGCCCGGGGCAGCCGCGCTGTCGACCCGTACGCGGCCACCCGGTGCAGGATGGGGTAGCGGAACGTCGTGTAGATGCCCTGGGCGTACAGATCGCTGGCTACGTCGTCGCGGATTCCCTCGTCCATCTGCACCCAGTACAGGTAGTACGAGCTGCGCTGGCCGGGAGGCAGCGGCGGGGGCAGGGTCAGACCGGGCACGTCGGCGAGGCCGCTGTCGTAGCGAGCCTCGACAGTTCGCCGCCGGTCGGCGAAGTCCGGCAGTCGGCCCAGTTGCACCAGGCCGACGGCGGCCTGCATGTCGTTCATGATCGAACGCCTGGAGAACGACGAGATGTCGAAGTCCCACCATCGGTGCGCCGAGCGCCGGGCCTGGGAGAAGCCGCTGAACTGCTCCAGACCGAAGTACGCGAGCTTGGCGGCCCGCGCCACCAGGTCGGGATCGCGGGCGGTGAGCATGCCGCCGTCCCCGGCCACGACGATCTTCTGTGCGTCGAAGCTCCACACGCCGATGTCGCCGAGCGTGCCGCAGGGCACCCCGTCCACGCTGGAGTCCACCGCGCAGGCGGCGTCCTCGATGAGGAGGATCCCGCGTTCCCGGCACAGCTCGGCGATGCCCGCGATGTCACCGGGCCGGCCACCGTAGTGCAGCGCCAGCACTGCGCGGGTGCGTGGAGTGATTGCCGCCGCCACGTCGTCGACGGTGGGGTTGAGGGTGTGCGGATCCACGTCGCAGAAGACCGGACGGCCGCCGTGCGCCGCAATGGCGTTGCCCGCACCGACAAAGCTCACTGTCGGCAGCACCACCTCGGTGCCGGGCCCCACACCGGCTAGCTGCATCGCGATGAACGTCGCCTCGGTGCACGAGTTCACCGCCGTGACCCTGCCGGTGTCCACACCGAGGTGGCCGGCGAAGGCCGCCTCGAACGCCGCGGTGCGCGGTCCCTTGCCGACCCAGTTGCTGCCGAACACCTCTGCGATGGCGTTCAGCTCCGCCTCGCCGAGGGACGGCTGAAACACGTTGATCATGACCCGCTCACCACCTCTCGTAGTCGTCGTGGTGGCGGACCCAGTCCATCTTGTCCTCCAGGTGATCTTCCTGGCGACCCAGCGGGGTGAGGTCGAGGTAGTTGTAGGTGTTGTTGAGCAGGTCGCTACCGCGCCGGTAGGTGGAGTAGGCGTAGCGCACCACGTCGCCCTCGCGCAGGAACGTGCTGACGCCGGGCATCTCCGGCTCCGGGTCGTCGTCGTCGAGGCGCACGTGGAAGTCCTCGTAGAACGTGGTGCCGTGGCAGGAGACGAACGGCACGGTCCAGCCCATCCGCTTGACGAACTGCTCCGTCTCCGCCGGCGGCTCCGGCGACACCACCACCAGCGTGGTGTCCCGTGCGTGCAGGTGTGCCAGATGACCGATGTTGTCCACCCAGAACGAGCAGATCGGACACCAGCCGTACCCTTCCAACGAACCCATGAAGTGGTACGTGATGAGCTGCCGCCGGCCCTCGAACAGGTCGAGCAGACTCAGCCGGCGCCCGCCCGGGGCGATGAAGGTGTAGTCCGTGTCGACGGTCAGCAGGGGCAGCGCCTGCCGCTCCCGGGTCACCGCGTCGCGGGCCCGGGTCAGTTCCTTCTCCCGCTCCAGCAGCGCCTTGCGGGCGGCCAGCCACTGCGCCCGGTCGGCCGGGGCCGGCGTGGTGGTGGTGGGGGCGCTGCCCGTAGCCCCGTCAGCGCAGCACGACATCGGCGCGCTCCAGCTCCGTCAGGAACACCCCGCGCGACAGCGCCTCGGCGGTCCGCTCGATGTCGTCGGACATGTACCGGTCCTCGTTCAGCGTGGACACGAGGCCGCGGACGGTGTCATAGGTGGCCCGGGCGGCCGGGCTCAGCCCGTCGGGCCCACCCCGCAGGTCCACCGCCTGCGCCGCGGCCAGGAACTCCACGGCGAGGATGCGGTCGTTGTTCTCCAGCACCCGCCGGGCGTTGCGGGCGGCGATCAGGCCCATGCTGACCACGTCCTGGTTGTCGCCGTTGGACGGCACGCTCTGGGTGCTGGCCGGCCCGATGGTGCGGTTCTCCGCGACCAGCGCGGTGGCCGGGTACTGCGCGCCGGCGAACCCGCTGTTCAGGCCGGGGTCGCCGGCCACGAGGAACTCCGGCAGCCCGTCGCTGAGATGCCGGTTCAGCAGTCGGTTGGTGCGCCGCTCGGAGAACACCCCGAGCTGGGTGAGCGCGATGGTCAGGAAGTCCATCACGAAGGCGATCGGCTGGCCGTGGAAGTTGGCGCCGTGGAAGACCTCCTTGCCAACGAAGAACAGGGGGTTGTCGTTGGCCGAGTTGACCTCGGTCTCCAGCTTCTCCATGGCGTGGTACACGGTGTCCCGGACAGCGCCCACCACCTGCGGGATGGCCCGCAGCGTGTACGCCTTCTGCATGTAGATCTCCGTACGGGAGACGCCGTTCGCGGCCCGCTCGGTCGCCTGCAGCTGCCGGCGCAGGTCCTCGTGCTCCAGCGCCAACCCGCTGCCCCGCATCAGGGCCCGCATGTTCGCCGCGGTGTCGATCTGGCCGCGGTGCGGACGCGCGATGTCGTGGCCCTCGGCGAGGAACGGACTGGTCGACGCACGCATCGTCTCCAACACCAGCGCGGTGACGACCTCCGCCTGGCGAACCTGATCGAGCGCGCGCTTGGCCACCAGGCAGCCCAGGCCGGTCATGCCCGAGGTGCCGTTGATCAGTGAGAGGCCCTCCTTGAAGCGGAGCTCCAGCGGCTCGATGCCGAGCTTGCGCAACACCGGGCCGGTCGGCACGCGGCTACCACCACGCAGCAGATAACCCTCGCCGATGAGGGTGGAGGCGATGTGTGCCAGCGGAGCCAGGTCACCGCTCGCCCCCAGCGAGCCGATCTGCGGGATGGCCGGCGTCAGGCCCTCGTTCAGATACAGCGCCAACCGCTCCAGCACCTCGGGGCGGACCGCGGAATATCCCTTGGCGAGGGCGTTGAGCCGGGCCGCCACGATCGCCCGGGCCTCGTCCTCGGCGAAGTCCGGCCCCACGCCGGCGCTGTGACTGCGCACGAGGTTGGTCTGGAGCTCTACCTCCTTCGAGGTGTCGACAAGCATGTAGACCATCTCGCCGTAACCGGTGGTGACGCCGTACACCGGCTCACCGCGTCGTACGGTGTCCTCGAACATGGCCCGGCTGCTGGCCGCACGGCCCAGCGCGTCCCGGTTCACGCCGCAGCGGACGCGGTCCACCGCGACCTTCCACACATCGGGCACGCCGACGGTCTCGCCGTCGAAGTCGACGGTCGTCTGGGTCTCGACAAGGGTCACAGTGCACACTCCATCGGATCGCGGTGTTTCGTTCTTCCGGTACGGAGGCCGGCCAGGGCGCGCCGGTCGACCTTGCCGCCGGTGTTGCGCGGCAGGGAATCCACGGTGGTGAAGGTGACCGGCAGGACGGGATCGCCGAACCGGCGGCGCAGTGCCGAGCGCCAGTGGTCCGGGGTCCCGCCTGGGCCGGGTACGACGTAGGCGTCGAGGCGGACGACCAGGCCGTCGTTGCCGGTCACGGGCACCACGGCGCAGGCGGCCACGCCTTCGTCCGCGGACAGGGCGGCCTCGACGTCGGCGAGCTCGATGCGGACGCCGTACATCTTGATCTGCAAATCCCGGCGGCCGTGAAACTCCAGCACACCGTCCGGGCGCCACCGGCCGAGGTCACCGGTCCGGTAGTGCGGGGTGACGCCGTCGCCACCGGCCGGCGGGTGGAACACCCCGTTGTCCGCGGCCGCCGCCCCCACGTACCCGGTGGTGACGTACCGGCTGCGGATCACCAGGTGACCGATCTCGCCCGGCGGGCACGGGCGGTCGCGGTCGTCCAGGACGAGCAGGTCGCGTCCGGGGATGGGCCGGCCGATCGCGACGGTGCCGGGCCCGGTGTCCGCGACGGACACCTCGTGCCAGGTGGCGAGGATGGTCTCGGTCGGTCCGTACAGGTTGACCAGCCTGGTCTGCGGCAGCCGCGCCCGGAGCTGGCGGGCGAGCGGGCCAGGCAGCGCCTCGCCGGCGAGCAGCAGGGCGGCCAGCCGGGTCGACGCCGGATCGCCGGCGAGCAGCGGCTCCAGCTCACGGGCGAAGCTCGGCACGGTCTGGAGCACTGTCACGCGCTCGCGTGACAGCCACGGCACCAGGCGATCGGGGTCCGCGCGTATTCGCCACGGCACCGGGCACAGCGTGGCGCCCCCGCGCAGGGCCGCGAACACCTCGACGAGGCAGGCGTCGTAGCCGGGTGCCGCCCACTGCGCCAGCCGGGTGCCGGCACCGATGCCGAACTCGGCGGCGAACCATCCGGTGAACTGGGCCAACGCGGCATGGGTCTGCCGGATGCCCTTGGGTCGACCGGTGGTGCCGGACGTGTACGCCACGTAGGCGGTCGAGTCCGGAGCGACGGCGGACACCGTGGTGTCGGTGGCGCCGGGGATGCCCGCGAGGTCCAGCACGGGCACGCCGGTCGCGTCGACCGCCCGGCGTACCGGATCGTCCGGGTCCGAGTCGGTGAGTACGCACGCCGGCCCCAGATCGGCGAGCGCGGCGTGCGCGGTCCCGGTGCCGGCGAGACACACCATCGGCGCCCCCGAACCGAGCGCGCCGACGAGCGCGACGACCAAATCCGCGCCGGGGGACGCGAGCACTGCCACCGGTCGTCCAGGCCCGGCACCGTACGCCCGCACCGCCGCCCGCACACCGGCCGCGCGGCGTGCCAGCTCGCCGTAGGTGAGCTCGACGTCGCCGTCCGACACGGCGATCGCTTCGGGATGCCGCCGGGCCTGCGCCCGGATCAGGTCGGCCACGGTCGGGCCGGCCTCGGCCGGCTCCAGACCCTGGGTGTTCGCGGTCACGCCTCCTCCTTTCCAGATCGGTTGGGGCGACGGGGAGATCAGCGCAGCCGCACGGGCAGCGCGTTCAGGCCGTGCATGACGACGCTCGCCCGCCAGGCCAGCGATTCGGCCGGGTTGGCCAGCCGCAGGTGCGGATAGCGGCGCACCAGCGCGCGGATGGCGATCGTCGCGTCCAGTCGGGCCAGCGGCGCGCCGATGCAGTGGTGCAGTCCGTGCCCGAACGCCACGTGCGCGTTCTGCGGCCGGTCGACGCGCAGCGTGGCCGGCTCGGCGAACCGCTCCGGATCGCGATTGGCCGCCAGCAGCGAGACCAGCACCACCGCGCCGGTCGGAATGGTGGCCCCGCCGACGGCCACCGGCTGCCGCGCCCGCCGGGCGGCAACCTGCACGGGACTCTCGTACCGGAGAACCTCCTCCACGGCGTCCGGCACCAGGCCCGGATCGGCGCGCAGCCGCTCGAGCTGCGGGCGGTCGGTCAGCAACGCCAGCATCGCGTTGCCGATCAGGTTGACGGTGGTTTCGTGTCCGGCGATCAGCAGAAGGAACACCATGGAGGTGAGCTCGTCCTCGGTGAGCCGGTCACCGCCGTCCCGCACCGATGCCAGGGCGGAGAGGAGGTCGTCACCCGGCGCGCGGCGTTTGTCGCGCAGCAGGCCCTGGGCGTAGTCCAGCATCTCCCCGGCGGCCGCCTCCAGTTCGGCGAGGCTCAGCGCGCTCGCCGTCAGTGTGGTCGTCCAGCGGTGGAAGGCGGCGTCGTCCGACTCGGGGATGCCGAGCAGCCCGCCGAGCACCCGGATGGGCAGCGGCAACGCGTACGCCGCGACGAGGTCGACCTCGTCCGCGCCGGCCATCGCGTCCAGCAGATCCTCGGCGATCCGCTCGATGCGTGGCCGCATGTCCTCCATCCGTCGCCGGGTGAACGCTGCGGAGATCAGCCTGCGCAGGCGGGTGTGGTCCGGCGGTTCCCGGTTCAGCATGTGATTGTTCATGCCGAGGCGGAGCCGCTCGGAAAGACCGCGCCGGTCGGCTACCGCGCCGGTGCGGCCCTCCAAGCGGGTGTCGGCCAGGCACCGGCGCACCTCGTCGTACCCGACCACCAGCCACGCCGGACCGCCGGACGGCAGCGTCACCCGGTGCACCGGTCCCAGCGCCGCCAGGCGTGCGGATCCCGCGTGCCGCTGTGCCGCGTCGCCCAGCAGGAAGTCCGCGGCGTGCGGCGCGACGGTCATGCCGTCATCCTGGCAACAGCGGGTGTCGCGCAGCGCCTTCGTGGTTGCGCTGCTGGAACGAGGTGCATCCGGCATGATCAGGACCGGCCGAACTGTCCCGGCGTGCGACCCGCACCGGCCGGTCCGCGGTACGCCTGGGCGATGTCCAGCCAGTGCTCGGCGTCGGCCCCCGTCGCGGTCAGGGACAGGTCGTCGCGGTGCCGGCGACGCGTGACGAGCAGGCAGAAGTCCTCGGCCGGTCCGGAGATCCGCTGCTCGGCGTCCTCCGGGCCGAACTGCCAGACGGCGCCGGACGGAGCGGTGAGCGTGTAGCCGAACTCGACGTCGGGGGTCGACTCGCCGCGAGCCTGATAGCCGAAGTCCCAGGTGCGCACCGCGAAGCCGCAGAGGAACCGGATCCGGTCCGTCCGCACCTGACGCACGCCGAGCGTGTCGGCGATGTCCTGGCCGTGGCCGAACAGCTCCATCATTCCAGCGCAGGCGAGCACCGGCGCGGGTAGTGGCCGCACCAGCCAGGGCACCACCTGACCGTCCGGCACGGCGGCGAGAGCCTTCTCGGCGTTGGCGCGTTCCTCCCGCCACCGGTTCAGCAGGACGTGCGGCGGGTCGGAGAGATAGGCCGACAGCGCCACGTCGACGTTGCGGTCGAAGTCACCGCTCATCGTCGCGACGCGGGCGCGGAAGCCGTCCGGGTCCGCGGCGGCGAAACCGGCCAGCCGGAATGTCGCGGCCAGGTGGGCCACCTGATGGGCGATGGTCCAACCGGGAGCCGGCGTGTCCAGCTTCCACTGTGTGTCGTCCAGGCCGGCGAGCAGCCGGTCCAGCTCGGCACCGTCAGCGGTCAGGGCGGGGATCGGGTCGGGTCCGGTCACCGTGAGGTCCTCTCGATCGGGCGTGCGGGTGGCGTCGGGTCGGTGCGAGCCGGGCGGCGGTGTGGACTGGATCGGCGTCGGTTCTCTGCAGGCGGGGCCCGTGCGCCAATCCCCGGAAAACGTCTCCATGGTCGACCTCGCACGGAGGGTGATGCACCTTCGTCAGTGCGCTGCGGGGCAGTGTGGTTCTTCGCCGACGGGGTGTTCAGGGCGACTGCGCACGAACGCGTACGCGTGGCACGGGTGGCGACTCACCGGGACCGGAACGTTTCCGGACCGTCTTCGCACCGCCGCTGGGGCACCATGAACGCCGGACGGGCGCGTCCAAAGAACCGAAGGGAGTCACACGATGGCGCAAGGCACCGATCTGCCGAGCTCACTGGGCAAGCCCGCGCTGCGGGCACTCGAGGGTGCCGGCTACACCAAGCTGGAGCAGTTCACCAAGATCAGCGAGTCCGAGGTCAAGGAGCTGCACGGGATGGGCCCCAAAGCCCTGAGCACGCTCAAGTCGTCGATGAAGGCGAAGGGCCTCTCCTTCAAATGAACCGTGACGACCGGGTGGGTGGCTGTTCGCCACCCATCCGGCCTCGTCGTGACGGGCACCCGCCACAGCACTTTGGAAGAAGGCATCTGATGGGAAACGGGTACGAAGGCCACACATCAGCTCCATCGCGAGGCAGTGTGGGGCGTCGACCCGGAGGAAGCGGCATGACACAGGCCAGAACAGCCATGATCATCGGTAGCGGCATCGCCGGCAGTGTGGCGGCGCTCGCGTTGCGCCGGGCAGGCATCGAGCCGACTGTGTTCGAGGCGTACGACCGACCGTCCGACGATGTCGGCGGCGAGTTGATGCTGGCGCCCAACGGCATCGACGCGCTCGGCATCGTCGGGGTCGAGGACGACGTGCACCGCCTTGGCAGCCCCATCCGCCGTACCGTGATGACGGACGGCCGAGGCCGCCCGTTCGGCGATTTCGAGCACCTGCCCGATCTGCCGCCGAGCCGCGCGGTCAAGCGCGCGGACCTGCAACGACTGCTGCGCGAGCGGACCGAGGCGGCGGGTGTCCGCATCGTCTACGGCCGGCGTCTGGTCGGCGCCACGGACTCGCCGGACAGCATCACCGCCAGCTTCGCCGACGGCAGCAGCGCGACCGCCGACGTCCTGATCGGCGCGGACGGCATCCGATCGGCCGTCCGGCGCCTCATCGACCCGGGCGCACCCACGGCGCAGTACACCGGGATGCTCGGCCTGGGCGGCGCCGTGGAGGTGCCGTCGGTCGGTGAGCCGGGCGTCATGCATCTGGCGAACGGGCACGACGCCTTCTTCGGCCACTGGATCGGATCCGACGGACGCGTCAACTGGTTCAGCAACATCACCAGCGACGAGCCGATGGCGATGTCCGAGGCGCGCCGGGTGCCAGCGGACCGATGGCTGAACCGGTTGCGCCGGGTGCACGCCGAGGACGTACCGGCGCGCGACGTGCTCGACCGGGCCGGGCCGCAGGACGTGTTCCCGTTCGGCGCCATCGAGATCCTGCCCCCGCTGCGGACGTGGTACCGCGGGCGGATGGTGCTGGTCGGGGATGCCGCGCACGCGCCCTCCCCGGTGTCCGGTCAGGGCGCCTCGTTGGCCTCGGAGAGCGCCGTGCAGCTCGCCCGCTGCCTGCGTGATGTGCCGGGGGTGCAGGCGGCGTTCGCCACCTACGAGATGATGCGCCGGCCCCGGGTGGAGAAGATCGCTGCCGATGCCGCGCGCGCCAATCAGGCCAAGGCACCCGGCCCGGTCGCGTACGCGCTCATGCGGCTGCTGGCCCCCGTCGCGCGGCACACCGTGCTGAAGCCCGAGCGGATGTTCGGCCCGGTGCACCGGCACCGGATCGACTGGAACCGGACGGTCACCCCCGCCTGAGCGGCGTCGACCGGTCCGCGGTGTACGCCTCGTGAACCTCCCGCAGGGCACCGATGCCGCCGCCGAAGACGGTGACCGCCAGCTCGGTGACGCCGGCCTCGGCGAACTCGCGAAGCCGCCCGGCGATCCGGTCCACCGGCCCGAGCAGCGACGTACGGTCGACGAAGTCCGCCGGTACGGCGGCGGCCGCCTCGGCGTACCGCTTCGCCAGATACAGCTCCTGGACGTCACGGGCCGCGTCCGCGTATCCCATGCGTGCGGCGAGGAGGTTGTAGAAGTTGCGGTCTCGGCTGCCCATGCCGCCGAGATAGAGGGCGACGTGCGCGCGGACCCGGTCGACGCACCGCCCGACGTCGTCGCCGACGGCGAGCGGCACTGACGCGATCACCTCGAACCCGTCCATGGGCCGGCCGGCTCGCTCCCGGCCGGCCCGGACGTGCCGCAACTGCTCGGCCGCGAACTCCGGGCTGAGGAATGCGGCGAGCCAGCCGTCGCCGATCTCCCCGGCCAGTTCCAGGTTGCGCGGGCCGACCGCGGCCAGATAGATCGGCAGGTCCGGGCGGGGCGGATGGACGGTCAGCCGCAGGGCTCTGCCGGCGCCGCCGGCCAGCGGCAGCGGGTAGTGCCGGCCCGGGTGGGCGAGCGGGCGCCGGGACAGGGCGAGGCGGAGCACGTCGACGTACTCACGGGTCCGCCCGAGCGGGTCGGCGAAGGGCACGCCGTGCCATCCCTCGGACACCTGTGGTCCGGAGACGCCGAGGCCCAGCCGGAACCGACCGCCGGACAGGCGATCGAGGGTCGCGGCGGTCATCGCGGTGAGTGCGGGGCTGCGTCCCGGCATCTGCATGACGGCGGAGCCGATGTTGACGGACCGGGTGTGCGCGGCGATCCAGGTCAGCATCGTCACCACGTCCGAGCCGTACACCTCCGCCGCCCACACGGTGTGGAAGCCGAGCCGCTCGGCCTCGACGGCCAACCGCACCCGGCCGGCAGCATCGCCGGCGCCCACCAGATGTCCCAGATTCAGCGACAGTCGCATCCGACCATCGTGGCGTCGGGTCGCATCGGCGGGCATCTCGCGCCGTGCCGTTCCCGCAGCGCAGGGCACCGGCGACGCCCGATCAGACGGGCCCTGGCACCTGCGCAGCCTGGGAGGTGCTCCCGGTCGAACTCGGGGCCAGGATGTGTGACGAGAGCAGGGGGTGGCGATGACCGGAGGGCACGGAAGTCGCACCGCTGCTGTGGTGAGCATGGAGGAGTTTGATGTCCATCCACGATTCACGTGTCGAAGCTATGGATCCGGTCGAGTTCGCCCGTCTGGTCAAGCACACTCCGGACGACGAGCTGCGCGAGGTCATGCGCGGTGAGCGGCGTGCCGAAATCCTCGATCACCTGATCGGCGGGATGCAGTCCGCGTTTCGGCCCGAGGTCGCCGGCCGGACCCGGGCGGTGGTGCACTGGCGCATCGGCGATCGACCGGACGGCGGCGTCGACACCTACCAGATGGTCATCGCCGACGGCGTCTGCACTCTGTCGTCCCGCGCCGACGGGCAGCCACAGCTGACCTTGAACCTGGCCGCGGCTGATTTCGTCCACCTGGTCACGGGCAACGCGCACGCGGTGATGCTGGTGATGAAGGGCCGGTTGAAGACCCGAGGTGACCTCGGTCTGACCGCCCGGTTCCCCACCTTCTTCGCCGCCCCCCGGCCCTGAGCGGCGCGGCCCGGACCGGGCGGAGGCGTCGTGTCCATCTGGCGATTCGGCAGGTGAGGAGCGAGAACATGACCGACACCGGTGCGCACGGTGAGGATGGGCGCGATGCCGAGGATTCGGCCGCAGACCCTCGCCACGGGGACCTCGAAGACCCGTGGCGCGGTATCCCGGCCACGCTCCTCGACGGTCCCGGCTACCACATCGGCGGGCCGGCCGGAGACGGGCGAGGTGCGCCGCAGACGCTCGGAAACTCTCGCGCCGAGAACGTCGAAGACCGCTGGCGCGGCATTCCGGCCACGCTTCTCGACGGCCCCTTCTACAACGCCGACCCAGCGGGTGACTCCCGATGAGCGGCTGGCTCGCGGCGCGCACCGTCAGGCGGTACGACCTCGCCAGGATCCGCGGGCGCCACCGGGTCGCGTACGCCGACTGAGGCGCGCGCACCGCGGCCGCTGCGGGTGTCGCCGCTCTCCCGCCGGGCAACGTGCCTGTGCCCGTCTCCCACGTGCCTCTCAGCTGGCACGGTCGGCCCGGCGGGGAAGCTGTTGGGGCACCCCGGTCGCCGGGTCGCCGGCGTGCCGCGTGCCGTTCGCCGGCGGCGCGTCGGTGGTGGGGGAGCGGCCGTGCGTCGACGGGGCCGCTCCGGACGTGTCGGCCGGTCTGCCGAAACGCTGGGTGACCAGGTGCTCCTGGGCCATCCCGCGCAGCGCGGCGAGCGCCGCGTCGAGCAGCACCGCGCGGGCCACCGCGGCGGCCCGCTCCACTTCCATGTCGTCGCGCGGCAGCAGACTGAGCTCGCGGTCCGCGGACTGTTCCGCGAGTTGTGCGTACGGATGGAAGAACTCGGTGCCGTGGCTACAGCCGAGCTCGCGCAGAGCTGCGAGGACATGGGCCAGCCGGTTCCGACCCGGGACGTCGTCGCCCACCTGCCAGCCCAGCTCGTTGATGAGGCGGTCGACCTCGGTGCGCTCGGCCGTCACGTCGTTGACGGCCTTGGACTTGTCGAGGTCCGGGTACACCACCCGGTTGGCGGTCCGGTACAGCCCGGGAAGTGGGAGGTCGTCGTCCTCGATGGCCGTCAGCAGTTCCATCACTGTGGACAGTTCAAGCTGGCCGATGCCGGTCATCGCTCGGATGAAGAGCAGGCGCCGTCGGTGCGCCTCGCCGTACTGCGCCTGGTTGCGGCCAGTCAGTCGGCCCGGTGGGACGAGACCCTCACGAAGATAGAACTTGATTGTTGCGACGGGCACGCCGGTGTAGCGGCTCAGGTCAGAGATGCGCATCGAGTTCCCCCAGCTGGTCAACACAGCCCCGCGGTGCGATTCTCCCACGTAGAAAGGGTGGAGATTGATGGCGATCCCATGGCACGCTCGTGGCGGAAGCGTTCGGGCCGTCACCGCGTCGCGGCTGTGGCCCGGGTGGGACCGGCGGTCGAGCAGTCGAGCAGTCGAGCAGTCAGGCAGCGGTACGGTCGGACTCGCGGAGCTTCGTAATCATTACGGGCGCGGCGCTCAGGGGCGTCTCGGCGGCCTGCTGTTCCGCCGCGACCCGGGCCAACGCGAGCTTTCGGCTGTCCATCAGGGCCAGTAGCACGGGCGGGTCGATGCTCTGGATCGGCTGTAGGTCGAGGTCCACCCGGATGTCGGAGTTCCATGAGACCGTCAGCGGCCCCTCCGAGGCCACCGCGATCGGTCGGTTCGCCTCGTCGGGACGCCCGCCCGCGTTGGTGTCGACGGCTTGAGCGAGCAGGTACCAGGTGCCCGGCGGCACCGTGTCGAAGTGGAAGTAGCCGCCGTCGGGTAGCACCGCGCAACGCACCGGACGGCCCTCGGGGATGCGGTCCGTGAAGAGGCCGACGAAGACCGGCCCGTTCGGCCGGCCCGGCTGCGAGGGGATGCGGCCGTGCACCCGAGCCTCGGAGAGCGGGGCCGGTTCCGGGTCGGTCGCGATCTGCGGGGCGTAGCCGGCGCGGCGTCGGTAGGTGGTTGGCGACATGCCGACGCTGCGGGTGAACCGCGAGCTGAAGGTGCCGACGCTGTTGTAGCCCACGCGGAGGCTGATGTCGGCGACGTTGAGTGTGGTGGAGATCAGCAGCTGTTTGGCGCGTTGCAGACGCAGCGCGGACAGGAAACGGCCCGGGGAGACCCCGGTGGTCCGCTGGAAGATCCTGGTGAAGTGGAACTTGCTGAACATGGCAGCCCTGGCCATGTCGTCGACGGTGAGTTGCTCGCCGAGGTTCTCTCGCATGGTGCTGATCGCACGATTCACGGCCTGCTTGGTCGATTCCTCCATGATGCCTCCCCCTGACCTGTCCGGCGATTTTTCGTACTAGGTGGTAATAATTGTCGTGTAAAGCATCGCGGTTTTGGTCCCATCGAGCGCTGTAGTGATGCATATGATTGCGCTGGTATGCCCTGCTGCCTCACTCCCGCCGCCCCGAAGGGCTCCGCTTCCGGTCGAGGCTAGCCCAGCCCAGAGCGATTGACAATACTGCTGATCATCGAGGGCAATAGACCGCAATCGTGAAGAGAGGAACGCCTTGAGCAGTGCCTTCGACACTCATATGAAGCTGACGGTCATCCATGCGGATAGCGGTGCGACCCACTTTCCACGGGGGGTGCCGAAAGCGGTCAATTTGGAAACTGGTCACAGATACGGTGCCCCTGGGCTGCGGTTTGACGCGAAACGTCGGTAATTGTCGATCATGTACCCGGCGGTTTGGCTACCTTCAGTGAATCTGGCGCTTTGCCGACTGAAAAAGATTATTGACCGGAGCGATGAGCGGAAGGTAAGATTGTTTGTTCACGCTGTTGACCGGATTTAATGCAATGCATAGTCAGAGCTTCCCGGATTGCCAATAGCCGTTTTGCTCTTAAAGAGAATTACTATCTGAATTGCTCGTTCCGGGATCGCGTGGCCAATATTCGTCAATTCTCAATCGGGTGCCGAGGAAATGGCTCAGCCGCTCGTCGCGCTGGTTTCGATCGGGCCCGGATGGTCAGTCCGGACGGATTCCAAAGATCGCCGTCCGGCCAGGTGAACAATAGGGTAAATGACAGTGGAATCCCGTCGGCCGCACCGCCTCGTGCCACCCGGCACGGTCCCTACCAGGGATGGGGGCGAGGGTTGTCTGACCGACCCCTTTCGAGTATCCCGTCGGCGGGACACCCGTGGGGAGACACACCCGAGGGGCGCGTCCTACTGCTCAGGAAGGCGTACCAGACGGGCCGGCGTCGTTGCACCTGAAGGCGCGGCCGGCGACATCCAGGAGGCGTCGGGCGGGCCGTACGCCTCCAGGATCAGCCGATGGTGCGCCGGCTCCAGCCCGCCGTCGGGGCCGGCGCCACGCGAAGGGCGCGCGCGCCCAGGTGACGGGCGGCGGTGAGGCTCGACCAGGCGGCCAGTTCGACGAGGCCGCGGTCGTCGTACCCCTGGGCGCGTACCCGGTCGACATCGGCGGCGGTGACCCGGTAGGAGGCGAACGCCACCAGCAACGTCAGACGCCCCGCCGGGCGGTCCGACTCCGGCAGGCCCGCGACGCACTCGTCGAGCCAACCAAGTCGCAGGGCGGCCGGGCGCGCGTCCAGGCCGGACGGGGGCGCGCCAAGGCGAGGGAGCTGCGCCGTCAACAGCCGGCGTACCGGTGCCGGGACGGTGCGTTCGCCTGCCGCGTCGACCACCGCCGCGGACCGGGCGAACGCCGCCACCAGGTGCGGCCGGTCGCCGGTCCAGGACAGGTCCGGCGGCACCGTCGCCGGAGGCAGCAGGCCCGGGGACTCGCCCGGGACCACGGCCCTGCCGGCCAGCCCGGCCAGGATCCGGGCCGCGCCCCGGCGCAGCACCGCAGCGACCGGGCGGGGCACCGGCGGCAGGGGCGAGTCCGGCAGGAAGACGTTGACCATCCGGTTCAGGTAGTGGAACACCACAGCGACGCCGACGAGTTCGGGACCGTGCTCGGGCGGGAACGGCGGCGGCCCGCCGTTGGCGGCCCAGCGGGCCAGCTCACGCAGCCGCGGGTCCCGCAGGTCGGCCAACTGCCCGGTCAGCATGGCGGCGGCGTCCGGGCCGCTCAGCAGGCCGGCGAGGGTGCCACCGTGCACGTCCACGCAGTACGGGCAACGGTTGGCCTGGGACACCCCGGCTGCCACCACCTCCCGGGCCTCCCGGCCCGTCTGCCCGGACGCCAGCAGCGCCTCGCGCAGCATGGTCCAGGCCGCGGCGAGCACGACCGGAGAGGCCGCGTGCAGCGCCACCGGCGGTGCGAGCATCCCGAAGTCCCGTTCGATCTGCTGGTACACGGCCGCCACCGGGCCGTCGGCCCGGCTCGGCGCGACTGGCGCGACGTGCCGGAGTTGCAACGCCGTGGCGGGTCGAGCGACCCTCGCGATGAGCTTTCGCACCGATTCCCCCTCGGAAGAACAGGCGCCGGCCGCTGGATCTCGGCGATCTCGCTCAGCACGCGGTCCAGCGTCGCGGCGAGGGTCCGGTGCACCCGGGCGGGCTCGTCACCGGCC
>NZ_JBEZEH010000128.1:0-20080 GCF_040648775.1 Micromonospora sp. NPDC049089 | reverse complement strand
GGTGGGTGTCGCTGAAGGACTTCACCGTCGCCCCGTACAACGGCCAGCAGCTCGTCTGCGCCAGCGCGCCGGTCGACGACCACCGGTACGTCGACGGAAGGTCACAGGTCTGGGTGGGCGGCGGCGTGGTCGGCGGCGGGTCGGTCGGCGGCGGAGTCGTCGGGGGCGGAGTCGTCGGGGGCGGAGTAGTCGGCGTCGTGCCACCGGTGCAGGTGACACCGTTCAGGGCGAAGCTCGTCGGGGCGGGGTTGCTGCCCGTCCAGGACCCGTTGAACCCGAACGACACAGTGCCGTTGGCCGGGATCGCACCGTTGTAACTCACGTTCTTCGCGGTCACCGCCGACCCGCTCTGCGTCAGCGACGTGTTCCAGGCCTGCGTCACCGTCTGCCCGGCACCGTACGACCAGGTCAGCGTCCAGCTGCTTAGCGGGTCACCCAGGTTCGTGATCGCCACGTTGGCGCCGAAGCCGCCCTGCCACTGCGACGACACGGCGTAGTTCACCGAACAACCCTCAGCCGCAGCACCGGCCGGCAGCGCCGCGACAACTGTCGACGACAGCAGTAAGCCGACGCCGGCCGCAACCAGACCGACATTGGTGGCTCTGGATCTGACCATGTAGCACCCTCCTCGCGGGACGGCGGCCCATGCATTGGTGGTGGTCATTGCGTGGTGACCGGTTGTGAACGTTAACAGGCCGCGTCAGGTATGCTACGGGAGCGCTCCCATACCCTCAACAGCATCTATATTTCATTCTCGCCGATGGGGGTTGCCGATGCTGCCGGCCGGGCGGTGACCTTCCTCAGACGACGGTGAGGGTCACGACACCGAACTGGTTGCTCCGCTGTACGTAGTGCGGCAGATAGAGCTTCCACGTCACGGTCAGCTCGCGCCCGGCCCGCATCGAGGCGGGCACCTCGGCGACCATTTCGAACACGGCAGTGCCGCCAGCGGGGATCTGCGGTAGGGCGCGGCAGTTCAGCCGGTAGAGCTGGGCCGAATTCACCGCGTCGTTCGTCGCGTCGCCGAGAGAGAACCGTTCCATCAGGTAGGCCGGGCAAGGGTCCAACGCGAGGGGGCCGCCGGTCGGGTTGCCCAGCGTCACCCGGAAGGTGAGCCGCGACCCGGCGACGGCGGTCGTCGGCCCCTGCACAGCGACGGTGAGCTTCTCGAGCGGCGAGGACGGGGGCTTCGACACCGCCACCGGCTCGGTGAACCCGCTCGCGGACAGCGTCCCGCGTGCGCGGGGGTTGACCCCCTCCCCCTGTGGACAGCCCGGACGCTCGTCGGCGGTGACCGGTGCGCGCAGCCTGCCACCGTCGTGCGGCAGCTCGATCGCGAGCTCCAACGACCCCTTCACCGGCTGGCAGAACGGTCCGGACCAGTCCAGACGCAGGCTGGCGTTGCCGCCGGCCGGCACGACGACCACCCGGGTGCGGCCCTCCTCGTCGATGCCGTGGGTGTAGAGCATCGGGATCTCGCGACCGGCGGCGCGCATGGTCGTGGGCACCTCGCCCTGCAGGGTGCACTCGACAGTCGACGAGTTCCGCACGTCCACTTCGCCGATGAGCTTGCCGATGGCGGCGTCGAAGCCCCGAGGCGTCTCACCGCCGTTGCTGGGCCGCGTCCAGGTGGTGAGCCGACCGGTCAGCTGCTCCGCCCGGCACGGTTCGCTGCCGGTGGCCGGCGTTCTCGGCGCGGCAGGGCGACCGTTGAAGTCCTCGTCGGTGATCTTCAGGTCGGCCCAGGGCACGCTACCGTCGGCGAGCAACTCGGTGGGCACCGGCAGCGCGACCGTCGGGTCCGAGCGACCCGGCTGGGCGTTCGGGTCGGCACACGCCACCCCCACGGTGAGGACGATCAGCAGTGGCACCAGTAGTCGACGCATCCCGCCACCCTCACACGAACGAGCCCTACGGGCCTGAGTAGCAGTGCTCAGCGCCGATCAGTCTCCGATGGCCCCGGGCCCTCGGCGATCGCGACCGGAGTGCCGAGCTCGACGGTACGGGAGACCGTGCACAACCGATCGTGCGACTGCTGCAACGACCGGGGCAGCGCCGCACGGGCCGCGTCGCCCTCCGCGCCCTCCGGGAACCTCACCGTGAACTCGACCCGCAGGTTGCGCATCCGGTTTCCGCCGGCCTCGTCCCGGATCTTGTCACCGGTCACGGCGACGGCGAACTCGGTCGGCTCGGCACGGCGACTGGTGATGTGGTCCACGTCCACGGCGGCGCAACCGCCGATGGCGGTCAGCAGCAACTCCACCGGCGTGAAACTGCCGTCCTCGCCAGTGCCCAGCGACACCGACCCACCACGGGAGTTCCGCACGACGTAGTTGCCCAGGCTGGTGCGCTCGATCGCCACCGAACGGAAGGTGTCCTCAGTCATGACAGAAAACTACAGGCCTCGGCGATCACGAGTACGTGAGATGCAGCGTCATCCCGGCATCGGCGTGCGCCAGGTTGTGGCAGTGGTTGGCCCACATCCCCGGGTTGTCGGCCCGGAACGCCACCTCCCACACCTCGCCCGGACGGACGTCGAACGAGTCCAGCCACAGCGGGCTTCCGGTCGCTGGTCGACCATCGCGGGCCAGCACCAGGACGTGGTGGCCGTGCAGGTGCCACGGATGCACGGTCTGCGACCGGCTGACGATCGTGAACCGTACGACGTCACCCAGGCGTACGACCTGCGGTGAGATGTCCGGATCGGCCGCGCCGTTGACGGTGTGGGCGTACCGCGGTAGCAGTCCGCGCAGGTCGAGTCCGCGATCGAGGACGAGGGTGAACGCCTTGTCGAACCGGGACCACTGCGCCGGGGCGGTCGCGCCGTAGCCGAGTGGATCCAGCACCGGCCAGGCGCCGGTCGCCGTCGACACCGGGCCGGTCGAGTAGACGGTCCGTCCGTCGACGACCAGTGCCACCGGGGTCGCCGGCGCGTCGAAGACCAGGTCGTAGCGGCCCCCGGCCGGGATCAGCACGGCGGTGTCCGCCAGCGGCGTCGGGCCGCGCAGGTCGACGCCGTCGACCGCGGCCACCCGGAACGCGGTCCCGGCCAGGGCGTACCGGTGCGTCGTGCTGTCGGTGTTGATCAGCCGCAACCGCACCGGCACGCCGGCCTCGACCTTCTCCACTTTCGCCGCGGGCAACGGACGGCCCGCCAGGGTGTGCACCGGCACTGTGACGTCGAGGCCGGTCACCGGGCCCGGTCGCACCACCAGCACCCCGTAGAGACCCATCCGCACGCCGACATCGGAGGCCGAGTGCGTGTGGTACCAGTACGTTCCGGCCTGGTCGGCGCGGAACCGGTAGACGAACTCCTGCCCGGGCCGCACCGCCGCCTGGGTCACACCGGGTACCCCGTCCTGATCGTTGGGCACGTCGTACCCGTGCCAGTGCACTGTGACGCCGCGCTCGATGTTCCGGTTGCGCAGCGTCACCTCCAGGACGTCGCCGACGGTGGCGGTCAACTCCGGTCCGGGGACCTGCCCGTTGAAGGCCCACGCCGCGACGTTCCGTCCGGCCGCGTCCACGGTGGCGGTTGCGGCGGTCAGTGTGAACCGCCGGGTGGGTTCGTCGGCGATGCGGGCCGCCGGAGAGGCATGTTCATGCGGTACGGCGGGCGCGGCGCCCGGGGTGACGGTCAGCCCGGTTCCGGTCAGCAGGGCCGCGACCGCCACCACGAGGGCCGTCCGGGACACCGTCCGGGACGGGCGCGCACCGAGCGCACGCGCCGAGATCACCGTGGCCGCCACTACCCCGGCGACCGCCAGCAGCCCCGCCCCGGCCGACGCCGGATAGCCGTGCAGGACCGTCACGAGCAGGGCGCTGCTCGTGGCGTACCCGGCGAAGAGGAGCGGGACCGCGACGGCCCGGATGTCGCCCGGGGCCCGCAGCAACCGCGGACCGGCGACGCCCACCGCCGCGAGCGACAGCGGGGCCGCGATGAGGACCTTCTCCGCCGCGAACCACCAGCCGGCCCGGGCGAGGGCGGTGATCGTGAGCGCGCGGGCGAGCGTGGCGAGCAGCGCGACGGCCGCTAGTCCCAGTGCGAGCGGGCGACGACGGGCGGCGGACGCGGCGCCAGCCCCCAGCCAGGCGGCGACCGCGAGGACCGCGATCACGAGGTCGGCCACGAGCAGCGACCCGGTGGTCACGCCGGTTCTCCTTCCCGGGTGACCAGCCGAGCCGTGCCGGCGGGGACCGGGACGGCGAGCTGTCGCGCCGCCCGATGGACGCCGACCACGACGTGCACCGCGATGATCCCGTTGAGCGCGTGCAACCCACCGATGGTCAGGCCGAGCGGGGTGCTGACACCCGACGCGTCGGTGGACGCCTCCGCCAACATGGCGATGAGTGGCTGGAGGGCGACGAGGCCGATCGGGAGGACCGCCAGTCCGATGATCTTTCCGGGTGCCTTCGCCAGCGCGGCGAACAGGGCGGTGAGCAGCGTGAGAAGCGGGATCACCGCCATGCCGTTGACGCTGTGCAGCGCGTACGCGTCGTCGCCGGCGGGTCTGGTGAACCCACCCACGGCGGCGAGGACGAACTGCACGGCGAACGCGACGAGCAGCAGTGCGCTGATGATGACGAGAGCCTTGCGCATGGGTTGCCTCCTAGAGGTGCGCCGAGGCGAGGGCCTGGGCGACGTGATCGGTGGCCGTGATCGCCCCGTACGCGACCAACCGCACGAGGTCGGCGTCGGCGGGGTGGGAGAGCCGCCAGAGAGCGACGTCACCCGGGCTGATCGCGCCGGGCGCGAACGCCGCCAGCAACGCGATCCGCGTCCCGACGCGGTCCGCGCCCGGCACGTCCCGGACCAGGTCGACGGCCCAGTCCGCGGGCCGCGCCGGGAACTGCCCGTCCTCCCAGCGCACCGTGGCCGTGACGGTCTGGCGCGCCACCGCGCCCAGCAGGTCGCCACCCCGGGTGGCGGCGTTCCGCAGCGACGCGTAGGCGACACCCACCGGGCTGTCCCCCGCCCAGGCGGGAGGTGATGCCGTCGGGTCGACGTCGAGCAGCGAAAGGCTCAGGCCGGGCTCCTTCGACTCCCGGGCCGCCCTGGCGTAGAGCCGGCCCCCGACCGAGCGCACCAGCGGGGAACGTTGCAGGCCGCCGGGGAGCAGATCGGGGTCGAGCAACGCGGAGACCACCCGGTTGATGAAGTGGAAGGCGAGCAGGGTGCCGGTGATCTCCGGGCCGTGGGTGCTGGTCCAGTCGGCGGATCTGGGGTTGCGGCTCGCCTGCGCCCAGCCGACGAGCGCGGTGTACCTCGGCTCGGCGGGCGTCTCGCCCCGGGCGACGGTCTCCGCCAGCTTCGGTGCGCCCAGCGCGTGCAGCAACAGCACGTGGGCGTCGACGCAGAACTGACACCGGTTGGCCCGGGAGACCGAAGCCGCGACGAGTTCGCGGTCGACCCGGGGCGCGTCCCCGGCGAGCAGCGCCTCCCGCATCAGAGCCCAGGTCGCGGCCAGCACCTCCGGCACGGCCGAGAGCGCCTGGAAGGTCGGCAACGGCCCGAGGAAGTCGTCGCGCAACTGTTGGTAGACGGCTGCGGTGCGGCCGGTGGCCGCCCTCGTCGGTGTGGGGGCGAAGAAGCGGTATGTCATGGGCTCGATGCTTGTTCCGGCGGGCCGGGAAAGCGTCGTGCCGTCGCAGACACTTGCCGCGCCGCTCATACCGCGTCCGTGGTACGCCGCAGCTACCACGCGCGCGGGATGCTCCACCGACGACGGCCGTTCTACAGTGCGACCATGCGCCGCGACCTCCCGTACGCCCTCGGCGGTCTCGCCCTCGGCGTCCTCCTGCTCGGCAACGCCGTGCTCACCCCGGACGCCGCGCCGGTCGAGGTGCTCGACGTCGCCCTGGTCCTCGCCACCGTGGTGGCCCTGGCGGCGTGCCGGCGATACCCGGTGGTGGCGCTGGGCGTGGTCACCGTCGCCATGCTGGCCGTTCACGTCCGGGTGCATCCCGGGGTGTCCGCCGCGTTCCCCGTCCTCTGCGCGGTCTACGTCAGCGCCTGGCAGGGACACCGGTTGGCCGCCGCCGTGGCTAGCCTCGTCTTCCTCGGTAGCTTCCTGGCCAGCGACATCTCGATGGCGCCGGCCGGCCGACCAGGCCAACTGGTCGCCGAACGGACGGCCCTGCTGCTCGGCTGGTTCGTGGCGGCCAACGTCGCCGGCCTCGTCGCGCGTCAGCGCCGGGCGTACCTGGAGCAGGTCGAGCAGCGGGCCGTCGAGGCCGAACGCACCCGCGAGGAGATGGCGTTGCGCCGCGCCGGGGAGGAGCGCCTGCGCATCGCCCGCGACCTGCACGACTCCCTGACCCACAGCATCTCCGTGATCAAGGTGCAGGCGGGGATCGCCGTGCACCTGGCCCGCAAACACGGCGAGGAGCCGTCGGCCACGCTGCTGGCGATCCAGGAGGCCAGCGGTGCCGCGATGCGGGAACTCCGCACGACCCTCGACGTCCTCCGCGCACCGACCGACGGCGATCGGGTCGGGCTGGCCCGGGTGGACGAGCTGGCCGAGCGGACCCGGGCGGTCGGCGTACCGGTGCAGGTGACCGTCACCGGCCAGCGCGGCGACCTGCCCGACGAGGTCGACCAGGCCGGGTACCGGGTCATCCAGGAGGCGCTCACCAACGTGGCCCGCCACGCCGGGCCCGCGACCGCGCACATTCAGGTGGAGTACGCCCCGGCGGGGCTGACCGTCGCGGTCAGCGACGACGGTCGGGCGTCGCCGACCGAGCCGCTGACCCCGGGCGTGGGCCTGCGCGGCATGCGGGAGCGGGTCAGCGCCCTGGGCGGCACACTGCGGACCGCCGCGCACGACGACCACGGGTTCACCGTACGGGCCACCTTCCCGCTGCGGGAGTCGGAATGATCCGGGTGCTGCTCGCCGACGACCAGGCGCTGATGCGAGCCGGCTTCCGGGCACTGCTCGACGCCGAGGACCACCTGGAGGTCGTCGGCGAGGCAACCGACGGCGCCTCGGCCGTCCACCTGTCCCGGAGTCTGCGCCCGGACGTCGTCCTGATGGACGTGCAGATGCCGGGCCTCGACGGCATCGAGGCCACCCGGCGCATCGCCGCCGATCCCGACCTGGCCGCGATCCGCGTTCTCATCCTCACCAACTACGGGCTCGACTCCTATGTGTTCGCCGCGCTCCGCGCGGGCGCCAGCGGCTTCCTCCTCAAGGACGCCGACCCCGCCGACCTGCTGCACGCCGTCACCGTCGTGGCGCGCGGTGACGCGCTGCTCGCACCGACGGTCACCCGCACACTGATCAGTGAGTTCGTGGCCGGACCGCCGCCGGCCGTGCCGACCGCCGGACGCGACGTGCTGACTGCCCGGGAGCAGGAGATCGTCGAACTGGTCGCCCGTGGGCTGACCAACGACGAGATCGCCGCGCGCATGGTGATCAGTCCGCTGACCGCCAAGACACACGTCAACCGGGCGATGACGAAGCTGCACTGCCGCGACCGGGCCCAGTTGGTCGTGTGGGCGTACGAGTCGGGGCTGATCACGCCGCGTCGGCGGTGATCGCCGTCTTCGAGAGCCGAGTCGATCAACCCCCCTTCGGAACATGAGGGAGGGTCGACGCACTAGCATTGCCGCCGTCCGCGACGGCTCTGCTGAATCGAGGCGACATGCGTTGGCTCCGTCGATTGCTGGGCGGTAGGCGAGTCCAGCTCGACCCGGGACGCCAGCAGGCGCTGCTGCACGACGTCCAGTCCCGGTACGGCCCCCACGCGCGGGTCCGGTTCAACGAGCAGGTCGACGCGCTCACCGGTTCGCTCGACAGTGACGACGGCCTGGTGGTGGCGACCCGGATCGTGAGTCAGGTCGCCGACGAGGCCCACGTGGACCTTCAGGCCCAGGCGCAGGAGATCCACCGGCGGACGGGCCGACGGCTGCTGGTGCACCGCCGTAACTACCGGCCGCTGTGGAAGGAGGCGGGCCCGGCCCTGCGCTGGCCGCTGTTCGCGTTGCCGTGTGGCTTCCACCCGTACGCGCAGGTGGCCGCCGCGGTCACCGTGGTCGGCAGCCGGGCGCCCCGGCTCGACCGGGTGACCGACCCGAACCCGGTGGTGACCCGCGTGTTCGAGGTGCTCGACCTGACCACCTCCGGCTGGGAGTACGGCCGGGTGCGGGTGGACACCGACGCCGCCACTTTGGCCGATCGGCTGATCGTCAGCGCCGGGCAGGTCCTCGCGGCCATGGACGACCCGCCGCGACTGCCACCCGCGGTCCGGGAGCTGATGCGTCGCAACAACACCGTCGCCGTGCACGATCCGGCCGGTCCTCGGGCGGTCGGCGGGATCAACCTGGGCGCGCGGATGCGGGAGGAGTTCCTGGTCTGAGCGCCGTCGGCGCTACTGATCGGGGCGCCGACGGGCGAGATGGACGATGAGGTCGGCGCGGAGCTCGACGGTCTCGGGCAGAACCTGTTCGATCTGGGCGAAGACCTGCTCCTGCGTGGAGGTCGACAGCTCGAGGTACGCCGAGATCGTCGACAGGTGCCCGACGTAGTCGCGCACACTCATCGTCAGCCGACGCGCGATCACGGTCTGCTGCACATCGGTGAACCACTCGGACCGTTGGAGCTCGGTGCCCGGCCACTGCATGGCCTGCTCCGGGGGCGTGCCGTCGGGCGAGGGAATCTCGTCGCTCTCCAGGAAGGGTGCCCGGGCGGCGCGGACAGCGTCCGCCACCGCCGGGTCGACCAGCTGGGTGGGTCCACCGAACGAGGCGAACACGCCGCCGGGTTCCAGCAGCGCGGCCATCCGCGACCACCGCCCCTGCGGTGTCGTCCAGTGCAGGGCCGCCGCCGCGTAGACCAGGTGGTACGTCGCGCCGGGCCGCAGGTCCTCGAACGCGGCCCGCACGGTGTGAACGCCCGCTGGCACGTGCTTGCGCAGCTCGGCGAGCATGGCCCGGTCCGGCTCGGTCGCGGTGACAGTGACGCCCGCGGCGGCGAACAGCCGGGTCGCCTTGCCCGTGCCAGCGCCGATCTCCAGGGCCGTTCGAACGGGCCGGCCCGCGTACGTCAGCACCAGGTCGACAAGTTCGGCGGGGTACCCCGGTCGGTACTGTTCGTATTGTCTGGCCACCGATCCAAAGCTCAGTGCGCGAGCAGGCATGCCGCCAATCCTGTCACCACTCGCGTCGGTGACGCCCGATCTTTCCCGCGAACGGGTCGGCTGCGTGCCGGCGTGACGACAACTGCGCGCAACCGCTTGCCGGTCCGCCGAACACCGCTCGACCATGGGCGGATGGGGCCGGAGCGTCGGGTGATCGTCGGAGGCGGCCCGCGAGTTGCGGTTGTCCGACCAGAGCCGGGAACTGCACCGGTTGACGGGCACACCCGTGCACACGATGAACCCGATGAACCCGATTCTGTCGGGACACCTCGCCCGGCGCTCCGATGGCTGAACCGCCGCTCAGTCGAGCCAGCAGATCACCGCGGCGCCATCCCTGGCGGCCGCACCGAAGAAGCGTTGGACGTCGGGCAGGTAATGGGCCACCCACCCAAGTTGTCCGGGTCGGTCCCAGGTTCCGGGGTAGATGTCGACCCGGACCAACTCCTGTGGGTCGACGCCCCGGATGAGGTCGTCCTGGGTGAGCTCGGCCAGGCGCGCGGCCGCCGTCGCGACGTCGACCGGTGTCAGATAGGAGGGCGGCCCGTAGCCCCAGTCGTCTTCGAGGTTCTCCAGGAAGTCGAACATCTCCTCGCTGTCGGGCTCGACGTCGGGCAGCTCCACGAACCGCTCCGCGCCCGAGACCAGCGGAATCTCGAAGCCCAGCCGATCGAGGAGGAACTCGAACCCGTCCCAGGCCTTGTCGATGCCGACCCAGCGTTCAGAGTTGTCGTTCCGTTGCGTCATCGCGAGGTCATAGGCCCAGCCGAGGTCTGTCCTCGCCCGCTCCAGTTCGTCGGGCGAAACGCGCAGCCAGTTGCCGTTCATACTCACCGCGGCAGCCTAAGTACCGGCTACGACAATTCCCGGACAGCGCCGACGTTCCCGCAGCCATGTTCCACCAGGTCGGGGTCGGCTCTCGCGGAACGTGTCGGGGGATGGGCCGCACGGGCCGCGACAAGAAACGACAACTCGTTGCCGAGGCACGGCCACACCGAACACCATCGACGCGCACCCATCTGTCGACGTCGTCGTGCTCCCGCGCCGGGCGCAGCGCCGACCGCCGACCGCCGACGGCGACCGGGCCCGTCCCCAGGTGGGACGGGCCCGGTCGTGCTCCCCCGAGCAGGATTCGTTGCCGTCAGCCCCCGATCGCGATGGCGAAGATGTGCATGGTCGGCACGTTCGTCGCGGGACGGGCGCTGATGTTCGGCAACACGACCGAGGCCACCGCCTTGCTCTGCAACGCCACACCGACGTAGTAGACGCAGGCGGCGGTGTTCTGACGGCCGTTGTTGGGCCGGTTCTGGTACGCGGACACGATGGCCGCGGTGCCCCCGGAGTGCGGCCCGCCGTACCAGTCCGGCGAGCTCAACGTGAACGTCTGGCGGGTGCCGTCGGCGTAGACCACGGTGCCGGTCCCCGACACCGCTCCGTAGGTGCCGGTCAGCAGGAAGCCGAGCGTGCTGCCGGTGCCGGTCACGCTGATGGTCTGGCCCGAGGCGATGGCGTTGTCGGCGGCCCCGGAGCTGACGTTGGGCCAGCGGAAGTTGACTCCGTTGCGGCTCACCGTGCCCCCCGGGCTCGCACCAGCCTGCGCGAGGGCCTGCGCGGAGAGCGAGGCCCCACCGCCGTCGAAGTTCCCGACGTTGGTGTTGCTGTCGCTGGTGATGCCGACGTTGCTGAAGCTCTGCTCCAGCGTCGGAGTGGCGGCCCCGGAACTGGTGACCCGGTAGGTGCGCCCGGCCTGCACGGTGACCTCGATCAGGTCGGACTCGATCCGGGTGGTCCGGGCCGCCGTACCGTCGGCGGTGTCGACCACGGTGACGGTGCCGGTCAGGATCCGGGAGCGCAGGCGGACGGTGCCGGCCCGGTCCGGTCGGACGAGGATCTCGGTGGCCAGGCCGCTCGCCCAGGTGATGCCGACCGTGTGCCCGCCCCGACCGCGTAGACCGGTCACCCGCCCGCTCGGCCAGGCCGGCGGCAGCGCGGGCAGGACGTGCAGCTCGCCGGTGTGGCTCTGCAACAGCATCTCGGCGATGCCGGCTGTGGCGCCGAAGTTGCCGTCGATCTGGAACGGCGGGTGCAGGTCGAACATGTTGGGCGCGAGTCGCGCGGTGGTGGCGAGGTAGCGGATCAGGTCGTGGGCCCGCTTGCCCTCCTCCATCCGCGCCCAGAAGTTGATTTTCCAGGCCAGCGACCAGCCAGTGCCGTCGTCGCCGCGCAGCGCCAGGGTCCGCCGGGCGGCCTCGAACAGCTGTGGCGTGCCGCGCTTGGTGATCTGGTTGCTGGGGGCCAGCCCGTACAGGTGCGAGATGTGCCGGTGGTTGGGCTCGGTCTCCACCCAGTCGTACAGCCACTCCATGATGTTGCCGCGCGAGCCGACCTTCATCGGGGGAAGCCGGTCCCGGGTGGCACGCACCTGGGCCCGGAAGGTGCTGTCCACGTCGAGGATCTCGCTCGCCCGGGCGACGCCGTCGAACAGGTCCCGCAGGATCTGGTTGTCCATGGTGGGGCCCGCGCAGACGCTGGCGTTCGAGTGGTGACTCAGCTCCGGTGAGTTCGACGGGTTCGTCACCAGGTAACCGAGGGTCGGCTCGGTCACCAGGGTGTTGAGGAAGAACTGCGCGGCGCCCTTCATGGCCGGGTAGTTCGTCCGCAGGAACTCGATGTCGCCGTTGAACAGGTAGTGGTCCCAGATCAACGTGGACAGCCAGGCGCCGCCGGTCTGCCACATGCCCCAGAACGCGCCGTCCACCACCGCGGTGGCCCGCCACGCGTCCGTGTTGTGGTGGGTGACCCAGCCGCCGGCCCCGTACTGCACCTGGGCGGTCCGTGCTCCGGCGACGGCAAGATCTCTGACCATGTCGAAGACCGGGTTGTGGCACTCGGCCAGGTTCGTGGTGTTGGCCGGCCAGTAGTTCATCGGCAGGTTGGCGTTGATCGTGTACTTCGAGTCCCAGGATGGGGTCAGCGAGTCGTTCCAGATGCCCTGGAGGTTCGCCGGTTGGGTGCCGGGCCGCGAGGACGAGATCAGCAGGTACCTGCCGAACTGGAACAGCAGCACCGAGAACTGCGGGTCGTTGACGCTGTTGTGCTGGGCGATCCGGACGTCCGTTGTCTGGTCGGCTGCCGACGTGCGGCCCAGATCCAGGCTGACCCGGTTGAACAGCGCCTGGTAGTCGGCCACGTGCCGGCTGCGCAACTGGTCGTAGCTGCTGGCCCGCGCGCTGGTGAGCCGCTGCCGGGCGATGCCCTGGTAGTCGCCGCCGACGTTGCGGTAGTTGACGTAGCTGGACCCGATGGAGATCAGCAGGACCACGCTGTTGGCGTTCGTCACCCGCAGGGTGCCGCCGGAACTGGACACACTGCCGCCGCTGATCGTCGCGTTGGCGAGGGCGAGGAAACGGACCTGGCCGGTGACGCCCTCCATGTTTCCGGATACGCCGTCGAGGCCGATGGTGGTGCCGTCGGGGCTGGACACCGACGTCCGCTGCGGGCTGTCGAAGGTGGCGGTGAAGCTGATCGAGCCGGTCCGGTCGGCGGTCAGTCGCATGGCGATGACCTGATCCGGCGCGCTCGCGAACACCTCCCGTTGGTGGCGAACGCCGTTGAGCACGTACGACGTCGTCACGGTGGCGGTGGTGAGGTCGAGCGTCCGGTCGTACTGTGACGCTCCGCTGGCGGAACCGAACGCGAGCCGCAGGTTGCCGACGGTCTGGTAGGCGAGCTGACCACCGGGGTTGCCCATCATGGTCTGGTTGATCAGATCCTGGGCCTGGGTCCACTGGTTCGCGTTGACCAGCCGCCGGATCTCCGGCAGCGCCGCCGCGCCTCGGGTGTTGCTGGGGTCGTGCGGCCCACCGGCCCAGACGGTGTCCTCGTTGAGCTGGAGCCGCTCGGTGTCGACGTTGCCGAAGACCATCGCGCCGAGCCGGCCGTTGCCGATCGGCAGCGCCCGCAGCCAGTCGGTGCCGGCGCCCTCGTCGTACCAGAGCGCCATGTCCCCGGCGGCCAACACCTGCGGCGGGGCCGCCGCGTCGGCCTTGGCCACCGCGGTCCAGGGCACCGGCAGGAGAGCACCACCCGCGCCGGCTGCGCCGACCTTGAGGGCCTGCCGTCGGGTCAGGTCTGACATCGATCCTCCAAACGGTGGCCAGTCCGGCCACCCCGAAGCGTGACAACTATGGGACTCGACATGGGGATCCGCTTGGTGGGGCCAACCGGGACCCTGCCTGAGCAGGCCGACGCCGGGCCTTGGCGCGCCAGACATCTGATGTGTTTCGGGAAGGTTACTCCGGGGGCACAGAATAGGCAACGGTCGATCGATCGATGGATACGGTGACCATCTGGCCGGTCAGCAAGACGCAAGGGCAGATGGGCAGCGTCGCGCAGACTCGGCACCGCGCAGCGATCCGCCAGAATCACGCCGACGAGCACTCACCTCGATGGACATACATCGGATGTACGCAGGCGGGCAGTCGAGCCAGCTCCCGTACGCAATCGGGTTGTCCTCTGCCGGCGCACGGGTGACCATGGGCGACATGGCGGGAGCTCGGGGGTGAGATCGCCTCTTCAAGGTGGGCTACCGCCCGGCAGCGCCGTGGTGGTCGGGGCCGTCGTGGAGATCGCCTGCGACGAGTCGGGATTCTCGGGTACGAACCTGCTGCACTCGACCGCCCCGGTGATCACGCACGCGAGCGTCGACCTGACCGTCGACGAGGCGGTCGGGCTCATCACCGCCCTGCGGTCCGGGTTCCGGTTCTCGCCGCACGAACTCAAGTCCGGCCGGTTCCTGCGCGGTTCGGGTGCGCAGGAGGCACTGGAGTGGTTTCTGGCGGCGCTGGCCGGCCGCGCGCACGTCCACCTCATCGACAAGGAGTTCTTCCTCGTCACCCGGATCGTGGACTTCCTGCTGACCGAGCCGTCGTACGCGGCGGGCACCCACCTGGCTCGCGAGCACCATCCGGCGGCTCTCGCCCTGCACGAGGCCGGACGCGCGACCGGAGGCGACTGGGGCACCTTCCTGTCGGCGTTCGTCGATCTGGTCCGGATGAAGCGGCGACTTCCGGTCGATCAGACCGTGCAGCGGTTCTTCCAGGCCCGGGACGCGCTGCGGCGACACGGCCTCGGCACGGTGGCCGACGCCGTCCTCGACGGGCTCGACCCGAGCCACGTTCGGGCCGTGGTGGCCAGGCTCGACGTCGACGACCGCACGGTCCCTCCCCCACTGGAACCGCTGCTTCCGGCGCTGGCGGAGACGGTCCTGTCCTGGAGCCGCGGCCAGCGGCAGGTGCTGGTGACCCACGACGAGCAGAGCGCCCTGACGGCCGACCGCCTTACCCGCCTCCAGCGGGTGTTGGCCGACGGCTACGCGTCGGCGGCCGGCGCCGACCGGGCCGGGGCGTTACCGAACGGAGTGTCGCCCCTGGCAGGGCTGGTGATGGTCGACTCCCGCGACGATCCGCGCGTGCAGGTAGCGGATCTCCTCGCCGGAGTGGCCCGGCGGATGCCCGGCATCATCGACGACACGCTCCGTCAGCCGCCGCCCGCTCCCCCAGGGGGACGGGCAGCCGAGTCATGATCGGCACGGGCCCGGAGGGTCTGCGTGGTCGCCGAGTCAGCGGGAAAGAACGCCTCGACGGCCAACCCGGCGACTGTGACCTCCCGCGGCGTACCGAAGAGGGTCGTGGTGCTGACGAAGGACAACTCCTGGTCACGGTGCCGGTAGCGCAGCGGGACGAGAACACGTGAGAGGGCATCGCCTGGCGGTGTCGTCTCGACGTCGCCACCGGGGTAGCCGCGAAGCTCCTCGTACAGGTCGTACAGGATCGGGTCGTTGGTTGTCGTCGCCTGCTGGTGCAGCCGTTTCAGCAGGTGGGCGCGCCACTCGGGCAGGTTGACGATGCGCGGTGCCAGACCGTCGGGGTGCAGGCTGAGGCGCAGCACGTTGATCGGTGGAGTGAGCAGGTGGGGCTGCGCGTCCATGGTGAACAGGGCGACGGCGGGGTTGGCGTCGACGAGGTGCCAGTGCTGGTCGACGAGCAGCGCGGGGTACGGGCTGTGACCATCGAGGATCCGCCGTACGGCGGCGCGAACCGGTGTCAGCTCGGGGTCGCCCAGTTCGTGGCGCGGGAAGGCGGGCGCGTAACCGCCGGCGAGCAGCATCGTGTTGCGCTCGGCCAGCGGCATCTCCAGGTGTTCGGCCAGCCGCAGGATGAGGTCGGGGCTCGGCCGGGACCGCCCGGTCTCGACGAAGCTCAGGTGCCGGGCCGACACTCCCGCCTCGATCGACAGGTCGAGCTGGCTCATTCCGCGAGTCCGGCGCCAGTCGCGCAGCAGCTCCCCCACTGGTCGCCCGTGCCGGGTCGAGATCGTCACGCACCGACAGTAATTCCGCACCGACGGCCGAGCCATTACCTGCGAGGTAATCGACAGCCCACCACGACACCGGAAGAATCGACTCCCACCTCAGAAAACACAACGCGGAGGACGGACATCCATGACCGCGTACGCGCTCGCACACCTCCGGAAGGCACCCGTCCACGCCGAGGTGCTGACCTACCTGGAGCGCATCGACGCCACCCTCGCGCCTTTCGCGGGCCGGTTCATCGTCCACGGCGGCACCGTCGACGTCCTGGAGGGCGACTGGCCCGGCGACGTGGTCGTCATCGAGTTTCCCGACCTGAGCCAGGCCCGCTCCTGGTACCGGTCCAGCGCCTATCAGGAGATCAAGCCCCTGCGGACGAGGCACCTCACCGGCGAGGTGATTCTCGTCGACGGAGTCGAGCCGGGCCACGACTCGTCGCGGATGGCCGCGGCCATTCGCCGCGCCACCGATCGGTAGCACCCGACGCGCGAGCGCCGTCCCGAAGAACCCGACGGCTCGCCGCCCGCAAGGCACCCCGACACAGGTCAGCCGTCCGTAGTCTCATCAAATGCAGGACATCCAGACGCACACCCTGGCCATTCCCGGCGTCGACCTGGTCTACGACGTCCGCGGCCCGCTACCTCCCACCGGCGCCCATCGTGCGCTGCTCCTGATCGGCCAACCGATGGCGGCCGAGGGCTTCACCGCGCTCGCCCCGCACTTCACGGACCGCACCGTCCTCACCTACGATCCGCGTGGTCTGGGCCGCAGCGTCCGCACTGACGGTCGCTCCGACCACACGCCGCAGCAGCAGGCCGCCGACCTGCACGCGCTCCTTCAGGCACTCGAGGTCGGTCCGGTCGACGTGTTCGCCAGCAGCGGCGGCGCGGTGACCGCACTCGAACTGGTCGCCACCCACCCCGACGACATCGCCACCCTGGTGGCGCACGAACCGCCGATCAACGCCGTGCTCCCCGACGCCACGGCCGCCGAGCGCGCCCGCGCCGACTTCTACGAGGCGTACCAGGCGAAGGGCCCGGGTGCGGGAATGGCCGCGTTCATCGCCATGACGTCCTGGCAGGGCGAGTTCACCGACGCCTACTTCGCCCAGCCCGCTCCCGACCCGGCGACGTTCGGGATGACCGACGACGACGACGGCCGCCGCGACGATCCGCTGCTGTCGCAGAACTCGTGGGCGATCACCGACTACCGTCCCGACGCGACTGTGCTCACCGCCGCGCCCACCCGGATCGTGGTCGCCGTCGGTGAGGAGTCGGCCGGAACGTACACCGCTCGCACCGCCCTGGGCCTCGCGGCGCTGCTCGGCCAGGAGGCCGTGGTGTTCCCGAGCCACCACGGCGGGTTCCTCGGCGGCGAGTTCGGCTACGCGGGCAAGCCGGAGGAGTTCGCCGAGCGTCTGCGGGAGGTGCTGGACGCCGGCTGACCTCTGCTCAACCGGTCGCCTCGGAGTAGACCTCGACGTCGTAGAGCAGCTGCACATCGCGGCGGCCGTTGGTGACGCCGACGAAGACCGGATCACCGCACGGGGTGCGGCCCTGACGCCACACCTGTTCCCGGGCCGCCTCCCGCGACTCGTGATGGGTTTTGCCCTGCTGATGCAGTTGCACCACCCGACGGGCGGTGCCCCGGTCGGTGCCGAGGTGGATTCGCAGGAGAGGCACGCCGGGACCTCCTTGCTCGACGCTGAATCTCGTGCGGCTGGCCGACCAGCCGTATCGTGAGACGCGGGGGCGACGATCCGCCGTCTTCGATTAAACGCCACCCGCTGCGGTCGAGGAGGGCATTTATGACTGGTCTGGCGACCGTCGGCGCACTCGTGGGTGTCCTGCTCGTCGGTCTCGTGATCCTCATCCGTAAGCCGGCCAACACCCGCTCGGTGCTCAGATGGTCGGCCCTGGCGATCACTGTGCTGGTGGCCGCCGTGCTGGTGCCCTTCACCGTGGACGACTCGGGCGCGGCGGCCGGCTATCTGCTCGGCGTCCCCGTTGTCGCGGCGTTGCTGCCCGTCCTCGCGCAGCAGACCGGGCGGCTGACCATCGTCGCCGACCTGGTGGCCGCGCTCGTGCTCACCGGATGGGGTCTGCTGCTCGGGCTGGGCATCGGTGTCGCGTTCCTACCAGCGGTGATACTCCTCATCGCCAGCGCCGCGGGCAGCTGGGCGCCGCGACCGTCCACCACGTGACCCGGTGACCCGCTGTCAGCCGTCCGGGGTGAACAGCCCCTGTACGCCGACGACGATCGCGATGAGGCCGAAGATCACGAGCAACAGCCGGACACCGGTAGCACCGTCCGACCGCTCGTCGCGCGGCGTCGACCGCCCGGTCAACCGGCCCCACAGCAGGGCGAGCCCCACACCGATCCCCACCACCTCGAAGTGGAACACCCGGGGCCCGGACACCAGGTGGACGATCAGGTAGTAACCGCCGGTCACCAACGCCACGAGGCCGACCACCCACGCGATCGGGGCGGCCCGACCGGCGAGGCGGCCCAGGTCGTCGCCGACCCGCGGCGGCAGCCGCAGCACCGCCACGGCGAGCAGGAAGCCACCGACGATGTTGGCGAGGTCGAGCAGCAGAGCCATAATCACGGGAAGTCTCCGTCGATCGGGTGATCAGCCGGTGGGAGCGTACCCACGGAACCGGTCGGTTGAAACGGTCCGGACGGCACGCCCCCCAGGCTGAGCCGATCAACCCTCAGCGTGTGCACCGCCACACCAGCGGCCGATACGCCTCGTTCTCGTAGACGGCCCCGACCACCGTCAGGCCGTCGCCGCTGATCCCCTCGGCCGTGTACGTGCCCGCCTCGGTCGCCCGGACCTCCGGTCGACCCGGCAACCGGCGGGAGGTGCCGTCCGGCGCCACGACCAGCGGCGCACCGTCGGCGACCAGCACGTCACCACTGCCGGCGATGCCGCTCGCCCCCGGGAAGGGCAACAGGCTCACCGCCCCGGTGGCGAGGTTCCACCGCACCGGCAGCATCTGCACGGCGCCGCTGCGTTGGTCGCCGGGAACCATGCCGATCGCCCATTCGCCCTGCGCCGACTCGACCGACGCACGCGGATACCCGTCGGGCACCGCCAACGTCGCCCCGACGCCCTGCGGCGTCCACCGGTAGGGCCGATCGTTGACGGTGCCGACGATAGTGCCGTCCTCGGTGATCCCGGTCGCGGACGACCCACGCTGGCCGACCAGCCGGTGCTGCTGGGGGTGGTCCGTCGACCACAGCACAGCCTGGTGCGAGTCGTCGGACCTGCGGGCGGTGCCGACGATGTCGCCACGACCGTTGACGGCGTGCACGAGCACCGCGTCGTAGCCGGGCGGCGTGGCCAGGAAACGCAGCTTCCCGTCCCGGTACAGCCAGCCGGTGCCGTCTCCGTTGGTGCCCACCACATAGCCACGGGTGTTGACCGCGGCCGCGTGCCGCGCGGTCGCCGGCAGGACGACCGGACGGCCGTCGGTCCACAGCACGACCCGTCCGTCCTCCTGCCCGGTGCCGATGTCGCCGACGATGTGCCGTCCGGTGGGATCGACGCTGTTGGCCACCGCGACCGAACCCTTGACCGGCTGCGGCAACCACGACGCCTGGCAGGTGATCGGCGGGTGCGGGGCGATCGACCCGGTGTTCTCGGGCGTCACCGCGAGCGCGGGCGGGGTCGGAGCCGGCGGACCGGTGGTCGCACCGACCTGGACGGCACCCACGACACCGACCCCGGCCAGCACCGTCAGCGCGGCGATCCCGCCGACTCGGCGACGCCGTCGGCGCCGCCGACCGTCGCGGACCGCCCGGCTCAGGTCGACCCGAGGCTCCGGCACCGGCGCCGCCCGCAGCAGCTCGGCGATCCGCTGCTCGTCCACCGTTGTCATCTCGGACTCCTCACTGACATCTCGGTCACGTCGAGCACCTGGCGGACGGCCGCCAACGCCCGAGCCGTCTGCGACTTCACGTTGCCTTCCGAGCAGCCCATCGCGGCGGCCGTGTCGGTCAACGACAGGTCGCACAGGAACCGCAGGACCAGCACGGTGCGCTGGCCGCGCGGGAGGCGGGCGAGCGCGGCGAGCAGGTTGTCCCGCTCGGCCAGGTCGTCGTGCGGCGTCACCGGCGAGCGCTCCGGCTCCGGCACCGACCCCAGCAGGCGAACCTTCGCCCAGTTCAACCGCTTCTCATCGACGAGCTTGTGCACCAGCATCCGGTGTACGTACGCGTCGACGTTGTCGGCCCGGCTGACCCGGCGCCAGTTCACGTAAAGCGCCGTGACCGTCTGCTGCACCACGTCGTCGGCCAGATGGGCGTCGCCGCACATCAGGAACGCGGTCCGATGCAGGCTCGGCAGTCGCGCGGAGACGTACTCCACGAACTCACCCTCGGCTTCCACCATCGAGGCTCCCTCCTCCGCATGCTCGACGGGACCGGACGGTCATCAGGTTGCGTCCCCGTCGAAGAACGCTCGGAAGCCCTACCGCTCGGCCGGGCCCCGGACCCCGCCCGCCCCCACCCGCACGGGTCAGCGAGCCGCCGCGCCGGCGCAGGGAGGGGGGGGGAGTGCTGCGGGGGGCG